>DASPGQ010000678.1 GCA_035620555.1 Vicinamibacteria bacterium | reverse complement strand
AGGAAGGGCTACGACAAAACGCGCCAGGCTCGATTATCCGTCGTCTTTGACTTCCCCTACCTTCGGGCATAGAGTTCGGCACCAAGCTTCGAACCGTATCCGCTGTCAGGAGGTGAACCAATGCGCTTTTCTTTACTTCTACTCGGCAGTCTCGTCGCGGGGCTCGTCGTCGGATGCACGCCGGCGGTCGAGGAGCAGCCCGCGGAGCAGGCCCAAACCGATGAGCCGAGAAGCGACGAAGATTTGCTGCAAGATCAGCTCCGAGAGTTCGAGAAGTCCTGGGCTGCCGGGAACGCGGCGCAGATCGCGAGTCGATTCGTCGACGAAGGCGACCTCATCGATCCTTCGGGAGAGCGTTTCCACGGTAAGCAAGCAATCGAAGGCCGTTATGCCGAGCTCTTCCAGGGACCGATGGCTGGCTCGAGCATTTCGCTGACGTCGACGGGAACTCGCTTCATCGGTATGGATGTCGCCGTGGCCGATGGCAAGTACGAGATTACCGGGATGACTTCCGAAGAGGGCGAGGCTTTGCCAGCGGTCAAGGGGATGTACACCTCGGTGCTGGTGAAGAAGGACGGCAACTGGATGATTCGCTGCTCGAGGCCGATGACCCCGGCACCGGGAACGACGTAGGAGAAACCCGATGAAACACGTAATCAACACCCGGAGTCTCGCGGTGGGTTGCGCCCTCCTGGTTTTCGCCGGTTGGCTCGGAGCCCAAGGCCCGGATGCCGAGGAGGCAATCGACGCGCTGGCGGCCAAGTACGTCGAAGGATGGAAGGCGGGCGACGCCGCGATGTGTGCCTCGATCTACGCCGAGGACGCCGATGTGATCGACTTCGCCGGACAGACCTTCGAGGGCCGTTCCGCGATCGAGGCGAGCATCGCTCAGACCCTCGAGGGCTATCCCGGCACCTCCCTATCGATCGAGCGAACGACTTTCCACCTCGTTTCGCCCGATGTAGTGGTGTCCGACGGCGTCTGGCGCGTCGAAGGCTCTGTCGGCGAGAACCTTCCCACGGAGGGCTTCTACACGGTCGTCGCGAGCCGCGGGAGCGGGGAGTGGCTCATCGTCTCCGGGAGAACCAAGGTCGCGCCCGAGCCCGTGTCCTCGGAATGAGTCCGTGCCCGAAGGTCCGTCAAACGGGCTTCCGGGCGATCGTCCTCCGTCCGCGGGCAGACTCTAGTTGAGACCTTCGCGAACGCATTGGCGGCGCGCGCTTCCGCGCGGGTCCCTTGCTGGCTCGCGGTCAGTGCATTTGACCGTCGGAGACGTCGGGCACCTGCGAGCGGACTCGTCTTTCCAGCAGATCTCGAATCAACTCCGCGCACTGAATCAGTCCCTGATTCGAGAGTTTCCCAAAATCGATCTCGGGATACTGCCGGCCGGTGGCACTCTCGATGCACCCCTCGAGAACCTTGATGAATTGCTGGCGGTCCATGATTCCCCCACGTATGAACTCCGGATTCCACAAGCGAGCCGGAAGTCTCGCCGGACGCAGGTGATGCGGCCTCGTGGGGGCAATATGTTGGTAACCTATTCGGGTGGCGGATGTCAAGGGAGATCGCACCAAACCGCACGTTTCCGAGTTGACGCCATCGGGCAATGCGTCTTATCCTGAAATGGAAACGAGCGCAATTCATCGGATCGGGTATGGACGCGAGCGAGCGCCAGCGAATCTTCGAGCAGGCCCTCGGGGACTACCGAGAGGGGCGGTTCCGTCTGGCAACCAGCGAGCTAGGCCGACTGGTCGACCAGGGAAGCAAAGATCCTGCGCATCTCTCCTATTATGGTTTGCTACGAGCCATCACCCACCGGGACGAATCGAGTGTTGCCCTCTGCCAGGAAGCCGTTCACAAGAATGGCCGCCGGTCCAGTGTCCTGTATCTGAATCTGGCCCGCGCCTTGACGGCCTGCGGACGACGTGGCGAGGCCGTCGAGACGGTCCGGCGCGGCCTGTTACTCCACTCGAACGACCGCCGCCTGCGTCGGGAGCTCCAGCATCTCGTGCCTCGGGCGAAGCCCACGTTTCCTTCGCTCGGCCGCGCCCACGCCTTGAACCGGTACCTCGGGATCGCGCGGACCGTCAGCGGCCGCCTGTGGGCGGTCACCTGGACGCGGCAGAACACCTGACCCTTTCTCTCCCCCGAGACGAAAACCCAAGCCGACCCTCTCCGACAGCCTTCTTTTCGGGTCGCGGACGTAATTTTCTTGCCCGCTCGAGCGTAGGTAACTAGTAGTGGCAGAAGGTGGCCCAGCCTGCCGAGCGGTGGCGGCCGGTCGATTGCGGTCCCACCACGGCACTGAGTACTACTAGAAGCAATGGCCGCTCGCGGGGAGCTCGAAGGCCTGGCAAGGCTGGCGCGCTCGGGAAGTACCGCGGCGTGGGGAAAGATCTACGAGCAAATGGCGCCTCTGGTTTTCAGACTTTGTCAAAGAGCACTCTTGAGCGTGGAAGACGCCGAGGACGCCACCGGGGAGATATTCTTGAAGGCCCGCCTCCGTCTTCAACAGTACGATACGACTCGCCCCTTCGCTCCGTGGTTGTACCGCATCGCCGCCAATCATTGCTGGGACGAGCTGCGAAAAAAACGGCGCCTCGCCCCAATCGATGACGTCGACTCGACCCTCGCCGAGCTGGAGGATCAGAGCCCCTCGCCTCAGGAGGCGGTGCTCGCACGAGAGAGCCGATCCAGGGTCCGAGAAGCGGTTGGCGGGCTCGACGACCGCTCGAGGCTCGCGATCGTACTCCGTTACTTCGCCGACATGAGCTATGAAGAGATCGCTCAGGTCCTGGATGCCTCGTCCAACTTCGTCGGGGTCTTGTTGCTGCGGGCACGGCGAACGCTGAGAAAGATGCTGGAATCGCGTTGAAACATACCGATGAACTTACCCTGCTTCGTCTTGCCGACGGCGAGCTCTCGCCCGAGCGCGAGCGGGCAGCTCGCACTCACCTGCTCGGGTGCGCGCGTTGCCAGTCTTCTCATGAAACCTTGAAATCGGAGACCGAATTGATGCGATCCGCGCTTCGCGGCACGAACGAATGGCTTCCCGATTCGGTCCGACCGGGGACGAATCTATCCTGGCTGCTGGCGGCCGCCATCGCCCTCGCGGCGCTGACCATCTCTGCGATCTGGGGCCGCCTGATTCCCGCGGAAGCCTCCGGCGGCGATGGCTCGAGCCTGGTGACGAGGCTCCTCATTCGCAGTGTTCTCTTCCGCGGGTGGTCGGAGATGCTCGGCTCCCTCGTGCAGGTGGCCTCGATTCTCGTCGTCGGGTTCGCCGTCGTTGCCAGCATCTTGTGGGCTTGGCGGAAACATCGATCGTCGCCCGTCGGACTGGGAATCGTCCTGCTCGCGGCACTTCTCTCGCCGGGTCCAGCGTCGGGTGCGGTCATCCAGTTGCACGAGGACACCTACGTTCTGCGCGCCGACGAGCGTATCGACAACGACCTCGTGGTTGTGGCACATCGCGTCACCATCGATGGCGTCGTGGCCGGTGATCTAATCGTCGTGGCCGAGTACGTGGAGCTCGCGGGACGGGTCGAAGGCGACGTTCTTGGATTCGCCGGAGAAATCGAGATCGCGGGCGAAGTCTGGGGAAGCGTACGAGTGGGCTGCCAGGCCTTACGGATCGAAGGACCCGTGGGGCGAAACGTGACCGCCGCCGGCGAGTCGTTGGAGCTGCTGCCGAAAGCGCGGGTCACCGGTAGCTTTACCGGCGCCGGGCGGAGGATCTCGATCGAGGCACCGGTTGGTCGTGATTTTCTCGCTGCGGCGCAGACTCACGACCTCAACGGAAGCATTGGTGGTTCGGCGCTGCTCGCGGGTGAGGAGCTGACAATCGGGCCCGAAGCGGTAATCGCCGGTGAGACGAGATTCCACGGCGGCAAGGAGCCCATGGTCTCGCCCGAGGCCGAGCTCGCCTCGCCGGTCGCCTTCGAGAGAGCGGAAGACGAGGATGGCTTCACCTTTCGTCTGCCGTCGGTCACGGCCTTCATCGCATTCTGGGCGGCGGCGTTCCTGCTCGGTGCGGTGGTCCTTCTCGCAGGCCCTGCCGTGACCGAAGCGGTGACGACCGTCCACCTTCCGGGCCACACCAAGAGCCTCGTCGTCGGTGTGCTGTCGGTCGTCGTGACACTCACGCTGGGTCTGGTGGCTTTGGTGACGATCGTGGGCATCCCGCTGTCCCTCGTTATCTTCTTCTTGTTGGTGTTCGGACTCTATCTCGGCCAAGCTTACGTCGGCGCCTATATCGGGCGCGAGATTCTGGGCCCGACGGCAACCATGGGCGAGGTGCTGGGAAGGCTCGCTCTCGGTCTGTTCCTGATTCACCTCGTGGGAATGATCCCTCTACTGGGATCGATCGTTCGAACGGTCGTGGCGCTCATGGGGTTCGGTGCCCTCACGCTCTGGGCAGTCGACCGTCTCCCCCGTCGCACGGGCTCCGCGAGCGGTGAAGTACAATCCATCCCGTGATCCGCACGATACAGGAGTTCTTCACCGCGAGAATCATCTATGACGATGCACCGCCCGACTCGCTGGAGCAGAGATTGCAGCTGGCGACTGCCGCCTTACTGATCGAAGTATCCCGAGCCGACTTCGAGCTGGCCGATGAAGAGCGATATGCGATCGTGGACGCGCTCCAAAAGAGCTTCGGCCTCACGGCCGACGAAACTCGCGAGCTCGTTGCCCTGGCTGAGATCCAAGTCGGTCAATCGATCTCCCTCTATCAGTTCGCTAGCCTCTGCGACAAGGGATTCACCCCGGAGCAGAAGAAGCATATCGTCGGGCTTCTGTGGGCGGTCGCCCTCAGCGACGAGAGGCTGGACGTGGGCGAAGAATACCTGATACGGAAGATCGCGAAGCTCCTCCACGTATCACACCGGGATTTCATCGACGAGAAATTGCGCGCGAAGGCATCCCGGTAGACGGTACACCTAACTACGCTTCGCGGGAGACGTAGTCGGCTACGAAATCACCGACGTCGCCCGTCGAGCAGGCGTCGTCGCCCGCGAGATCCGGTGTGACTCGGCCCGCAGCGAAAGCGGCAGTGATGCCCTTCTCGACGAGCCGGGCTTCCGCCTCCAGCGAGAAGCTGTAGCGGAGCATCATCGCCAAGGATGCGATGGCGCCAATCGGGTTGGCAAGACCCCGGCCAGCGATATCCGGGGCCGAGCCGTGGACCGGCTCGTACAAACCCACCTTCCCACCGATACTGGCCGACGGAAGGAGGCCGAGCGAGCCCGCGAGCATGGAGGCCTCGTCGCTCAGGATGTCGCCGAATAGATTTGACGTGAGGAGCACATCGAACGTCGCCGGACGGGCGACGAGCTCCATTGCCGCTCGATCCACCAGCATGTGGTCGACCTCGACGTCGGGAAAATCCCCGGCCGTTTCGCTCACCACTTCGCGCCAGAGCTTCGATGTCTCGAGGACGTTGGCCTTGTCGACGGAGATGACACGCCGGCGGCGGCCCCGGGCCGATTCGAAGGCAACCCGCGCCACTCGCTCGATCTCCTTCGCGGTATAAGCCATCGTGTTGATCGCTCGGCGCTCGGGCCCCTCGCCGCTCACCCCGCGCGGCTCGCCGAAGTAGAGGCCCCCGGTGAGCTCTCGAACGATGAGCAGATCCACTCCTCGGAGCACCTCGGGACGGAACGGAGAGCGGGGCGATACGAATGTCGACACCACGGGCCTCAGGTTCGCGAAGCTCTCGATGAGCCGCCTCAGCTTCAAGAGCGCGGCCTCGGGGCGTCGGCTGGGTGGCAGGTGATCATGCTTCGGGTGTCCCACGGCCCCGAGAAGAATCGCCGGTCTCGACACACAGGCTTTGCGAGCTTCCTCGGGAAATCCGTCGCCGGCCTCCTCGAGACCTCGCGAGCCGAAGGGAAACGCTTGCGCGTCGACCTGGTGCCCGTATCGCGAAGCGACGACGTCGAGAACTTTCGTCGCCTCGGCGATGACCTCGGGGCCGATGCCATCTCCCGGCAAAACGGTTATCGAGATTTTCATGCGGACTGGATGGTACCAAAAAAATCGAGGGGCGCCTTCAGGCGCCCCTCTCGTGTTCCGGCGAGAAAATCGCCAAAGGCGTTTTATGTGGAGTTGTTTAGGACGAGGTTAATGATTTTGTAGGATGAATATGCGGGTTCGGTCGATGGATGGATTAGGCCCAGCTTCTCCAATAAACTGAGCCTGAAGTGGACCTTCAGCAACGTGCCCTCACCGGCTGCACAGAAAAAATGCATGTTATAAGAACTATTGTGTGTTGGGTATGAGCATACTAAACGCGACCCCGTGTCGTGTCAAGCCGAAAAAACCGACGACGAGC
>DASPGQ010000677.1 GCA_035620555.1 Vicinamibacteria bacterium | reverse complement strand
CTGGAGCTTCTCTGGAGCTTCGAAGCCGGATTCTCCATCGACTCGTCGGCCGCCATCGTCGATGGAATCGTCTATATGACCGCGCTGCCAGGACTGGTGGCGGCGCTGCGACTCGAGGATGGCTCGGTCGTCTGGAAGCGTGACTTCGGCGAGGAGATGGATCGATTCGGTGAGTCCTCGCCGACGGTCGCCGACGGATTCGTTTATGTGGGTGACCTCCTCGGAGTCGCCCACGCGTTCGATGCTTCGGACGGCACCACCCGGTGGACCTTCGAGACGGAGAGCGAGATCAAATCGTCACCGGCGGTCATCGACGACCTCGTTCTCGTCGCGTCCTACGACGAGCGTCTCTACGCCCTCGATCGAAAGACCGGTGAGCTGCGATGGAAGTTTCAGAGCCAGGGACCGCTCCACAGCACACCCGGCGTCTCCGACGGTCTCGCCTACGTCACCGGGTGTGATTCTATTCTGAGGGGGATCCGAGTCGAAGACGGGAGCGAAGCCTTTCAGTTGAGCTCCGGGGCCTACACCGCGGCCTCGCCAGCACTCATCGACGGTGTGGCGTATTACGGGACCTTCAACAACGACGTGATCGCCGTGGATCTCGTGAACAAGAAACATCTGTGGCGCTACGAGCACCCCGAGCGCCACTTCCCGTTCTACTCCTCGGCCGCAGTCACCGAGGACAAGGTCGTCGTCGGGGGCCGGGACAAGATCGTTCACGCGATCGGCCGACGAACGGGCGAGGCGATCTGGACGTTCCGCACCGGCGCTCGGGTCGAGTCATCCCCGGTCATCGCCGGCAAGCGAGTCTACGTCGGCTCCGGGGACGGCCGCTTCTACGTGCTCGCCCTCGAGACGGGCGAGAAGCTCTGGGAGTTCGAAGCCGGCGCCCCCTTCGTCGCCTCGGCGGCCCTGGCGTCAGGTCGTATCGTCATCGGAACCCAGGACGGCGTGCTCTATTGCTTCGGAAAACGCGGCGTGGAGTGACCGCGGCCGGTCGTCGCCAGGTGCCGAAGGGCGTGATCCGCCAGCGTCAGAGCCACCATGGCCTCTCCCATGGGAACGAAGCGGGGCAGGAGGCAAGGGTCGTGCCGGCCCTTCGTCGAGATCGTGGTGGGCTCGCCGGACCGTGTCACCGTGGATTGCTCGATCGGAAGGCTGCTCGTGGGCTTGAGCGCACAGCGGAGCACGATCGGCATACCCGAGGAGATGCCGCCGAGCATTCCACCGTGGCGGTTCGTGCGCGTGACGATTCGTCCGCCCTCCGACGTAAATGAGTCGTTGGCCTCGCTCCCCCGCATGGTCGCCACCGCGAAGCCCGCTCCGTACTCGACGCCCATCACCGCCGGGAGGCTGAAGAGCGCCTTTCCGAGATCGGCCTTCAGCTTGTCGAATACGGGCTCTCCCCAGCCAGGGGGTACGTTCCTGGCTATGATCTCGGCGACACCTCCCACCGAGTCCCCTTCCTTGCGGACTCTCTCGATGAGCTCTTCCATCCGGTCGGCGGTGTCGGGATCGGGACATCGAACGGCATTTCGCTCCACGTCCTCGAGCTCCAGTGCATCGGGATCAGGGTCCGGGGCGACGATGTGCCCCACCTGCTTGACGTAACCGATGACGACGACACCCCATCGCTCGCGAAGAAGCTTCTTGGCCACGGCCCCTGCAGCCACGCGCACCGTCGTTTCCCGCGCGCTCGAGCGTCCTCCGCCCCGGTGATCTCGAAATCCGTACTTGGCGTCGAAGGTGAAATCGGCGTGGCCTGGACGGTACTTCTCGCGGATCTCGGTGTAGTCCTTGGAGCGAGCGTCTCGGTTCGCGATCGAGATAGCGATGGAGGTGCCGGTCGTGCGCCCTTCGAAGACTCCGGAGAGAATCTCGGGGACGTCTCCTTCCCGTCTCTGGCTCGTGAGCATCGATTGTCCCGGCCGGCGCCGATCGAGATCGGGGATCAGATCGGCTTCGGAAAGCTCGAGTCCGGGAGGCACGCCATCGAGGATCACGACGTATCCCGGGCCGTGGCTCTCCCCTGCCGTGGTGACCCGAAAGAGCTTTCCGAAGCTGTTTCCCGCCACGACCCATCCTATCCATTCGCGCCGGGAAAGCGCACGATCTTTCCGTGGAGCCGGCCCCCGATCCGGGCGGCATCCCACGCCACGCGAACCGGGACGAGGCTGGTCCTTCGCTCCCGGATGAAGCGACCACGGGCAAACGCCGGTGTTCCCATCGGAGGCTCGGTCGTGGCGTGCTCGACCTCTTCTTCGGAGATGAGCTTCCTTGCGTGCCCGGAGCTAACCAGCCGAGCGGCGTAGCCGTCCCCAATCTCGTGGTACCGAAGATCGATCGTCTTCAACCGCCGATCGGTGCCCGGGCCGCCACAGGCTTCGAGGAGATAGCGTTTCGTCACCCAGTCGATCCGGCCGACGAGTCGATCCTGCTCGCCCTTCTCCAGCGCCGAGAGGACGTCTTCCCAGAGGCGCACCACGGTCCGCGCCTCGAGCGACGTGGGCTTCGACTCGCGCACGAACGATTTCGCCTCCTCGAGGCACGAGCGCTGGATTTCGAGAGCGCTCATCTCGCCCCGGGTAGTCGGCACTTTCACCGACAGGCCGGGATCCGAGACAATGGCGTGCAGCGCCCGCACCGGGCGCCTCACGCGCGGCACGTTCTTCAGTCTTCCCGCCTCGACCATATCGACCACGAGAGCCGTCGTGCCCATCTTGAGAAACTCCGCCTCGTCCAGGACGTTGGAATCGGCGAGGCCGAGTTGCAGGCGCTGTTTGCGATGAAACAGGCCGAGGAACGGCCTCACGTAGAAGTGCACCGCGGAATGCGCCGGTTTCATCAAGTTTCCGACATCGAAGATGGCCCGATCGTTCGGGCTGATGGATCGGCGCGAGACCCGTCGGATCGAGGCCCCTTTCTCCGAAAGCACGAATCGTCCATCAGCCTCGACGCTGCCGGCACCGGAGAGCACGGCCCTCGATACGAGAAAGGCGGTCAGCTCACGCCGCATTCTCGAAAAAACGAGACACCGCAGCAGCAGGGACTGCGAGACGATGAAAGGCCACGTGATTACGTAGCTGAGCCAGTAGAGCCAGCGGCCCACACGATTCTCGAAGTTCCGGTCGTTGCGCGCGACGAGTCCCTCGAGCCATCCCCTGAGTCTGAGGGGGAAGGCCACTGCCGCAAGAGTCCAACAGGCGGCCGCGACGATCACCCCTAAAACCAGGACGATCACGATTCCCCATCCGGCGGCCACGGTCACCACGAGCAGGGGCGCGAGAAGCAGAAGGGAGAGGCGGTAGAGCCAGAGCGATGCGCCCCGCGCGGCTTCCACCTCGAAGCTCTCCTGAGCACCGTACACATGCCCTTCGGCGTCCTTGCAGTTCTTCAGTAGCCCTAGTTTTCCGGGAAACCCCGCTTCG
>DASPGQ010000676.1 GCA_035620555.1 Vicinamibacteria bacterium | reverse complement strand
CCTCGAAGTCCCCCCGCGCCTGCGCCGCCTTGACGATCCCGAAGGTGTAACCCTGTCCGGGTACCTCGAGATCGACGGCGTCGTCGCAGGTGATGGAGAGGAATACCCCTGTGTTCGGCCCGCCTTTGTAGGCCTGACCCGTCGAGTGCAGGAACCGTGGCCCGAACTCCAGGCAGGTGGCGACTCGTTTGGAGTCGCGAACGCCGTGGCGCACCGCCTGAAGAGTGCGCTCGTGCCCTTCGTTCATCTCGATGTACGCGAGGAGCGAGAAGTAGTCCCCCGCCCCGAGCCGGTTCAGATGCGCTTTCAGATAGGCGGCGAGAGTGCGATCGCCGTCCACCCGTTCATTCAAGAACTCGGCGTTCTCCACGTCGGTGTATAGCTCGACTCCTTCCCCCCTGTAGATCGGGCTCTCGGCTGGAAACTGCCCTGTTTTCTGGTACTCCGCCGTCAGTTTTCGGGTCGCGATCTTGCTCGCTTCCACGTCCGGCTGATCGAAAGGATGAATGCCGAGAATGGAGCCGGCCACGGCGGTCGCGATCTCCCAGCGGAAGAACTCTTCGCCGAGGTCGTAGGGATCGTCCATCAGGATGCGCACCACGGGGTGACCGGCCCGCTCCAGCGCTTCCACGGATCGGTCCTGATCCCGATCCGGCGCGGACAGCAGCTTGATGTAGACGAAGATGCGGTCGGAGCCGTAGACCTCCGCTTCACCGGGCCGCTCCCCGTCGATGGGGATCAATCCCTTACCCTCTTTTCCCGTCGATTCGGCGACGAGCTGTGTGAGCCACACGCCGAGAGCGGAAACGCCCGGTGAGGCGAGGATGGTCACTTTGTCGCGCCCGAACCGCGTCGCGGCCGCACCGATGATGGCCCCGAGGACGATGCCCGGATTTTCCTCGACGGGGACCGACGGCATGCAGGCGCAAACCATCTCCTCGGTCCGATCGAGAAACCTCGCGACGTCCACTCCCATGAGGGCCGCGGGGACCAGGCCGAAATCGGACAACGCAGAGTAGCGTCCGCCGATGTCCGGCCAGCCGAGAAAGACCTGCCGGAAGCCGTCCGCTTGGGCCGTCTGCTCGAGCCTCGATCCCGGGTCGGTGATGGCGAGGAAGCGGCGCCCCGCTTCTTCCCGACCGACGATCCGCTCGAGCCGATCGAAGAAATACCGCCGGAAGATATCCGGCTCGAGGGTCGAGCCGGATTTGCTCGAAACGATGAAGAGCGTCTTCTCGAGATCGACCCGGCTCTCGAAAGACTTCACCTGGCTCGGGTCGGTCGAATCGAGGACGTGCAGCTCCGGATAGCCGGGGAGTTTGCCGAAGGTCTTCTTCATCACGTCCGGACAAAGGCTGGATCCCCCCATGCCGAGGAGCAGGACGTGCGAGAAGCCCGCGCTCCGGGCCTCTTCCCTCATGCGCGTCAGGTGCTCGATGTGCGCGAGCTGGTCGTTGACGATCCCGAGCCATCCGAGCCACCGCGCTTCGTCTTTCCCGGTCCAGAGTGTGGAATCGCGGCCCCAGAGCCTTCGGGCCTTGCCCTGGGCGCGCCACTCGGCGAGCGTCTCTTTCACCGCCTCCGCCATCGGCTCGGGCAGCTGATAAGTCAGCCGATTGATCTTCCCCGCGCCCGGCTCGCGGCTTTGCTTCTCGACCGCCTTCAACAGCTTGTCGAAGGCTTGCGAGAAGAGGATCAATCCCTCCTCGAGGAGCTTCTCCGTCACCTCTTTCATCGCGATCCCCGCTTTCGCGAGATCGTTCATCGTGTCAAAGGCGCCTTCGACGTCCTCGGTGAGGCTCGCCCGCGGGTGGCCGTGGTCGCGAAAGGCTTCGAATGTGGCCGGAGGAATCGTGTTGACGGTATCGGGACCGATGAGCTCCTCCACGTAGAGGACGTCGCGATAAGCGGGGTTCTTGGTGCCCGTACTGGCCCAGAGGAGCCGCTGCGGGCGGGCGCCCTTTTCCGCGAGCGCCTGAAAGCGCGGACTCTGGAAGAGCACCTGGTAGCGCTGGTAGGCGAGCTTCGCGTTCGCGATCGCCGCCTTTCCGCTGAGATGTCGCAACGCGGGAGCGGTCTCGGCGATTATGGCGTCGACGGCGCTATCGATGCGGCTGATGAAGAAGCTGGCGACACTCGCGACGCCGCTCGGATCGCCGCCCCGGGAGGCGAGCCTCTCGATTCCGCCGATGTAGGCCTCCGCCACCTGCTCGTAAACGTCCTGGGAGAAGAGCAGCGTCACGTTGACGTTCAGGCCCTCGCTCACGAGCTCGTGGAAGGCGGCGATGCCCTGGGGCGTCGCGGGGACCTTGATCATGAGGTTCTCGCGATCCACCTCCTGCCATAGCCGCCGCGCTTCTTCGAGGGTGCCCTCGGCGTCGTAGGCGAGGAAGGGAGAGACCTCGAGGCTCACGTACCCGTCCCGCCTCGAGGACTCCTCGTACACCGGGCGGAGCACGTCCGCGGCGTCTCGAACGTCGCGGACCGCGAGGTTCTCGTAGAGCCTCTTCGGGTCCATGGTCCGCGCTTCCGGAGACTCGAGGAGGTCTCGATAGTCGGAACTTCCCGCAACCGCCTTCTCGAAGATCGCCGGGTTCGAGGTGACCCCCCGAAGCCCGTCCTCGTCGATGAGGCGGCGGAGCTCGCCGCTGGTGATGAGGCTCCTCCGTATGTAGTCCAGCCAGACCGACTGGCCGAACACGGAAAGCGCCCGAAGCGGATTCTCGAGCGACGTCAACTTCGCGAGCCTCCGCCGGTGGCGCGGCTCCCCGCTGAACTTCGCTTCCAGGAACGCGCGCACCAGCTCGCGGGCGAGCTCGACCCCCACCACCCGGCCTCCGAGGACCAGCACGTTCATGTCGTCGTGCTCGACGCCCTGATGCGCGGAATAGGTGTCGTGGCAGAGCCCGGCGCGAATGCCGGGAATGCGGTTGGCGGCCATGGATGCCCCGACCCCGCTTCCGCAGATCACGATGCCGCGCTCGGCTCTCGATTCGCGAAGCGCGGTCGCCACGGCCTCCGCGTAATCGGGATAGTCGACTGGATCCTGGCGATGAGTGCCCACATCGAGAATCTCGTGGTTTTCCCTTGACAGGAAGGGCTTCACCGCCTCTTTCAGCTCGAACCCTGCGTGATCGGAACCTATTGCGATGCGCATTACTCACCTCGCTTTCGCGATCTGCTCCCTGGCTGCCGCGACGATGTCCTCGGGAAGGAAGCCGAATTTCCTCTGGAGCTCCTTGAGCGGCGCCGACGCCCCGAAGGTCTCCATCCCGATGCTCTTGCCGCTCGCTCCGACGTAACGGCTCC
>DASPGQ010000675.1 GCA_035620555.1 Vicinamibacteria bacterium | reverse complement strand
GATACCGGGCGGCACTCTTCCTCCAGGCGACGTCGACAAGTACGTCCTGCCTCTGGTCAAACCGCCGGCGATGCCGGGGAAATCCCTGAAAAAGACGGACCAGTATACGATTGCCGTGCGGCAGCTCGAGCAGCAAATTTTGTCGCCGCCGCATCCCACGACGACCGTGTGGAGCTACGGTTCTGCCAAACATCCAGAGACTTTCAACTACCCCGCTTTCACCATCGAGGCCCGATACAATCGACGCGTCGAGATCGTCTGGAAGAACGAGCTCGTCGATTCGAACGGCAACTTCCTCCCGCATCTGCTGCCCGTGGATCCGACGCTTCACTGGGCCAATCCGCCCGGTGGTCTGGCCGGCCGTGACCGGCGGCCCACCTTCAACGAGACTCCGGGGTCCTATATGGGACCCGTGCCGATCGTCACCCACGTGCACGGTGCCCATACGACAGAGGATTCAGATGGCTACGCCGAAGCCTGGTATCTTCCCGATGCGAAGAACATTCCCGGCGGCTTCGCCCGCACGGGCACGTTCTTCGATTACTTCAACAATAAATACGAAAAACGGTGGGCGCCCGGCTCAGCGACCTTCGAGTACCCAAACAGACAGCGAGCGACCACTCTCTGGTATCACGACCACACGCTGGGCATGACCCGTCTCAACGTCTATGCCGGGCCGGCAGGCTTCTACCTGATCCGCGGCGGAAAGGATGACTTCGTTCGCGGGAATCGGGGCCGTTCCGACGCGCTTCTGCCCGGGCCCGCCCCGGGGGTAGGTGACGACCCTTTTGGAGACTACGGAGAGATCCCCATCGCGATTCAAGATCGCTCGTTCAACACCGATGGCTCCTTGTTCTATCCGGATAACCGCGAGTTCTTCGACGAGTTCGCCGGGCCATTCATCCCCGATAGCCCCGTGTCACCCATCTGGAACCCGGAGTTCTTCGGCAACATGATGGTGGTCAACGGGCGTACCTGGCCATTCCTCGACGTCGACCGGCGACGTTATCGCTTCCGCTTCCTCAACGGATGCAACTCGCGGTTCCTGATCCTCAGGTTCAACGATTCCAACCTCAGGTTCTGGCAAATCGGCGCCGAAGGTGGCTTCCTGGAAGAGCCGGTGGAGCTCGAACAACTGCTCCTCGCCCCGGCCGAGCGGGCCGACGTGATCGTCGACTTCGCCGATGCGACGCTGGACGAAATCATCCTCGAGAACGTCGGCCCCGACGAGCCCTTCGGCGGTGGCGAGCCCGGAGTGGATTTTGCTGCGGCGGATCCGAGCTCGACCGGCCAGGTCATGCAGTTCCGCGTCGGGAATGGCCAGGTTAACGATTCCACGACACCGCCTCAGCATCTGAAGCTGCCCAACGTCAAGGCGCTCGGCAAGTCGACGCAGACGCAGTACCTGAGCCTGAACGAGGAAGTCTACGAACCGGCGGACGTTCCCTTCGCCGCTCTTCTGGGCCGGTACGACCCCGGGACGGGCCAGGCGACTCCGTTGCCATGGAGCGATCCCATCACCGAGAATCCAGCGCGGAGTGCCACCGAGACCTGGAAGATCCACAACCTCACCGTGGATGCCCATCCCATCCACATTCACCAGGTGCAGTTTCAGGTCGTGGGGCGTGAGGCGATAGGGGGAGGTCCCAGCATTGCAGGCACCAACGCTCCTCTGCCCTGGGAGAGGGGCTTCAAGGACACCGTGATCGCCTACCCGGGTGAAGTGACGACGGTCAAAGCCAGGTTCGACGTTCCCGGCGTTTTCGTCTGGCATTGCCATATCGTGGAGCACGAGGACAACGAGATGATGCGGCCGTTCCACGTCGGACCCATCCCGGCGGACTTTCCGGGATAAGCGCGAGCCTCAGCCTCGAGCGGTTCGGAACGTCAGGACGACGGCCGCGCCCCGCTCCACGTCCGAGGCCCCCTCCTCGACGGGAAGCGTCTGGCCGTCTGCGTCCTCGATGGCATCGTAGAGGATGAGCCTCAGCTCTTTTCCTGGCTCGAGCGTCTTGTTCGGCTTAACCGTCAGGGTGCGGCCGTTGCCGTCGTAGTGGACCTCGAGCTCGGGGAAGGGATTCCCGATGCCGTCGTCGTCGGCATACAGAAGATCCACGTTTCGGTGGAAGCTCGTCGCGTTCATGTCCTTGGAGAACTGGACGCGGAACTCGGAATCGAGCGGGATCGTCTCGCCCGCAAGGGGCAGCGTGAAGATGACTTCGGGAGGTGGCCCGATCTCCTTTTCAGCGGTGTGGTCGATCCGGACGGGCTCGAGGTCCGGATCGTCGGGATCCTCGGCCATTTCCACCTTTTCGGCTCTGAGGTAAGTCGTTTCTTCGTACTCCCAGGGCTGACCGATGACGCGGAGCCACTTTCCCGTGTCGCGCCTCCGAGCGGGGTTGAGCTCGAATCCGTCGCCTCGCGGCCTTCGACCGGTCACCCAGATGGCGGCGTCGGCCACTTTGATGACGAAATCACGCGGAGTGCGTTTGTCGCGGATCGAAAGGTCGCCGTAGAGGTTGCTTCCCCGGAACTTGCCCAGGACGACGATGCGCTTTCCCAGGTAGGGCCCCGGGTCCTTGATGAGAGCCCTCAAATCGACGGTCGCGAGGCCGGAGGCATCGATGTCGGGGTCCACGATGTCGGGCGTATTCGCCGGGTCCCCGGGTCCGAGATCGCTTTCGACCTCGGTGAGCGTCTCGACCCCTCGGACCGCGATGAAGTACTGCTTGTCGAAACCCAGCGAGTCTTGTCGCAAGACGCCGGGGTAATAGCGGAGCACGGGGTGGCGCTCGGGCATCATCACGCTCTGAAGGTCGAAGAAGATGCCGGTAATCAGAGCCCTCTGCCCCGCCAGGAACCGGAGATCCTCCATGCTCCCTGCCGCGGTGCCGATTCGAACGACGCGGAGGGTGTCCTTCCCTCGAAGCTCGAAGATGTTGCTATTCATGTCGGCCGTATCCCCGAAGTGGATTTCGCCTTCCACGATCACCGGTCGCTCGTTGTACAGCGCGCTCGTGGTGACGAGCTCGTGGATGCTCACACGCTGCGGCTCCTGGCCCTGGTACTGCCCGTATTGCGCCTCGAGAGTGGGGAGCGCACTAGCACAAAGCGTCGCCACGAGAACAGCCCGCATCATTCTGCCATCGTAGCCGTGCTCGAAACGCCGGTCAAGCTTCGGACGGGGTTGAATCCCTGTCGCCTGCTGGCGGAAAATGGCTCATGCCCCGAGCCCGTAGCCACGGATATCGTCCGTTCATGGTGCTCGAGAAGCTGGTCGCGAGCGGCGACATCGAGCTCGCGCCCGATACGGACAAGCTCGTCGCGCCGCCGAGAAAGCTCTCGCCCTCGCTCAGCGACGAAGAGGCCTTCGAGGCGGGTATGGAGGGCGTTCGCCCTCTCGGATGGAGCGAGACCCCTCTCAGCCTTCCCGTTCCTTTCGAGATCCCGAGGCGCTCGAGCGGCGAGGCCGAAGCTCTCGCCGAGCTCGCCGCCTTCGTGGACGGACAAGGAGAGATGGATCCCTTCGCGACCGGCGAAGGAATCGAAGGAGCCTCGAGCCGGAGGGGACGGCTCTACCTCCCGCGCCTGAAACGAGGCGATTTCTCGGTGCAGGACCACCTCGACCTCCACGGACTCGATCTCGTCGAGGCCAAACGAGTCCTCGAACGGTTCTTGCGCCGAGCGCGCCACCTAGGGCAGTCCTGCGTTCGCGTGGTCCACGGTCGCGGCACCCACTCCGACTCCGAGCCCTCGCTCATGAAGCGCGAGCTCACCCGTTGGCTTTCGTCGAGGCGTTTGAGCCGAACGGTCGTGGCCTTCGCCTCGGCGCGGTGGAAGGACGGCGGAAGCGGCGCCGTCTACGTGCTTCTCTACGGCAAGTGGCGCCCACCTCGTTAGAGAGCCTTGTCAACGCCGCCGGGCCAATCGGCGGATCGTCGCCTCGTCGGCCTCGGGACCGAGCAGGTGTCGTAGCGCCCTTTCCAGGATCTCGTCGCGGCCTTCGCGGACCCCGTCGATCGTCGGCAGGGCCACGATGTCGGGGACGATTCCCACGCGCTGGGTCGGCGTCTTGTCGGGATAGAAAACCCCGATACCGCTGATCATCGTCCGAAGCCCGCCCGGAAGCGGAATCGAAGACACGTTACCGTCGGCGCCGGCGGTCGTGCTGCCGACCACGACCGCATTCGGTCCGGCGCGAAACGCCATCGCCGTGTACTCCGCGGAGCTGATCGCCGCCTCGTCCACCAGGATCGCGATCTTGCCGCCGTAGGCCGGAGCCCGGGGCTCGAGGATCAAAGATTCCGTCCAGGTGAAGGCGCCGGGATTGTCGAGATCGCCCACGGTAAAGCGCGCGAACGGCGTCGGCTCGGTCACCAGGCGCGAGCCCAGATCGAAGACCACGAACTCGGAGGGGTAGCCGCGGATATCGATCACGAGACCCCGGGTGTCCGCCGCCCGCTCGAGATATTCGACGACATCCTGCGCGCGAATGCTCGAAACCTTCAAATACGCGACTTCGGGAGAGAGAAGCTGGAAGGTTTCGCCCGGCCGGTCGTGAGGCGTCGGTTTTGGTTGAGGCACCTCCAGGCGCGGAACGTTCACGGTCCGGGACGCACCGCTCCGTGCGATGCCGAGCCGGCTCGTTCCGCACTCGCCTCGGGGAAGAAAATGCGCGATGTGGGATAGCCGGGTCGTGTGGTTCGAAGCGCTGTAGTACGGCGACCAGGCTTCGATCAGAGAGCCGATCGGCTGGCCATCGATCGACTCGATGACGTCGCCAATCTCGAGAAGCGATGTCGTCCCCTGCCCCTCTCCGGTGAAATCGATCACCGTGGCTCGACCTTCGATGAAACGCAACCCGACGGGCCAAAAGCAGCGGCCGCGAGGAGGCCTGACGTCGAGCTCCGACCAGAGGTTCGCGTGCGTGTCCCCCATTCGCGCGATCAGCGCGAGAAGCTCGAGCCGGTAGAGATCCCAGTCGTCCGCGGCAACGAAACGCGGCAGGACCTGGCGAAGCACGGCGTGCCAATCGCCATCGATCTGATCTCGGTAGGGAAACCAGTACTCGATGATGTTCCACAGCCTCAGGAGCGACAGGATGCGATAGCCGGAGTCCGGTGGCTTCTGGCTCGGGTAGGGGAGCTCCCGGTCGAAAATCGGATTGCCGACTCCCGGGACCTGGGACACGTAGAACGGTTCGTCACCCGCGAAGCGATTCGTGTGAAGGTTCTGAAGCTGCCGCGAGAGCGTCTCACCGAGCGAGACGCCATCCTTGATCCACTCGATGGGCGGCAGGAGATGAGGGGGTCTCATCGGCGCCTGGGCACAGGGCTCACAGCGTTCGGGAACGCCGATCTCGTCTAGCCATTTCGACAAGGTTCGGTTGCGGTCGGCGGGATCCTCGGCATCCAGGACTCGGGGCAGCACCCGGAAGAGCTCGTAGTCCCAATGCAGCCCGCCTTTGGCGACGCGAGGGTGGTGGTACTTCAAAAAACCCCACACCGTGCCCAGAACCGCAACGTTCTCGACTTGACTCTCGGTCAACGACGAAAGCGTGATGCCCGAGCCCGCGTCGAACGCGCGATCCGTGTCGAGAACCGTCGTCGGGATCGCACGCCTGGGCGCCCGGTCGATGGGCTCGTCGTCCACGAGGAGCTCGAGGTCGTCGGCCCAGACCTTGCCCTCCCCCACGACGAGCACTCCAAAGAGGAGCTGGCGCGCTTTCGGATCCAGAGGCAAGCGAATCGCGTACCCGGTCCAGTCGGTCGTTCCCTGGACGGCTCGATTCTGCATGTTGTCGAACTGAAGGGGGCCGCTCGGACCGTCCTCTCGCATCCACAGACCCGCGAAATCGCTGACGTTCTCGGTGCGGAGGAACCCCCGAAGCTCGAGCCACTCGCCGCTGAAGTCGATCGGGAGCAGCTTCGTGATCGTGCTGAAGGCGCTCGCGCTCTCTGCGTCGCGCTCGAGCCGGGCGGCACCGCTGCCGGTACGCACGACGAGCCTGTCGAGGTGGATGGTCTCGGCCGGGCCGCCGCCCCACCCGTGAAGAGTCTCGCCTCCTCCCGTCCCTTCGAACCTCAGGATGGACTCGAAATCCGGCTCCTGAGCGAGCGCCATGGACGCAGCGAGCAGTACAAGCACCGTCCTGATGCCGGGAACCGATGTGCGCCTCACGGTGCTAATGTCACCATCAGATTCCGCCTCGAAAGGGTTCGGCTTCAGTCTTCGTCGCCTCGAAACGAGCGGAGCTCAGCGAGGTAGCTTTCCAACGCGCTCAAGCGACTCGAGAGCGCGTCCTGATCTACCAAAGCTCGCACCTCCTGCTAGGCGTTCCTTCTGCCGGCGGCGAAAGAGCCGACGAACAGGCTCTCGATCGCCGTGCTCGCGCATGGTGCGGATCCGCCACGTCCTCCAGGCCTGTCCGTCCTTTAGAAGCAGCACGATCCCGGTTTCCATGATGCGATGTCGGAGAAGCTCTGGCGCTTCATCGATGAACACCACATCCACTCGCCCCTGGGGAGCCAGATCGGCCAGGGCGACGGCGACTCGGGATTGGAGCCTTCGCCGTGACACGTCTCCTTCCACCGGAAGAACAGCCAGGTCGAGGTCGCTGTCCGGGCGCGCCTTTCCGGTAGCCCTGGAGCCAAAGAGAACGGCGACTCCGATCTCGGGAAACTCCTCGAGCAGGCGACGGGCCTGCTCCACGACTTCTCGAGCTCCAGACATGATGCCCCATGATACACCTGGCGCCATTGACGGGGGCGCTATAGTCTCGTTTCCATGACCTCCGTCTCAACATACTCCTCGGCTTGGAGCTTGGGCAACCAATGCTCATGAGCCGAAGCCTGTAGAATCGAGCGTCGTTACGAGAGCAGACGGTGGCGAAGCGTAGAAGAGAATGGCCCCCGTGGTGGGGATGGGAGCTCGAGCTCACCTTATATAAGTACAAGCCGCTTGCGAGAACGCGATTGTACGGAAATCCCAATTACGCCGTATGATGCAGAAAGCGGCGGCCTATCGCCCCTCCAAAAAGGGAGGGGCGATGGGTGATCGCGACCCGGCTTGGCGGAAAACCCTGGAAAGTGATCGTGGGACCGATCCCCGAAACAGAGCGATTGGTCGTCGTCACCGCCTACGAGGTGGAGAAACCGGAATGACGGATGTCTATCTAGAAGTCACTTATCGGGAGGGACGTCCATGGGTCGCCTACCTGTATCTTCCTCGCGAGAAAAGGGAAAAGAGCTATCGTAGTGCAGAGTGCTGGAGGTAGCGAATGGCCGGCCAACAACACGGCCATCGATTGTCCTCGAGAGGCGTCCTGAACGGCTGGTGTCCAGCGCATTCGCGTCTTTGACGACCGCGGGGCAAAGCGTCAAAGTCCCATCTCTTCGATCGAGCCCGCCGTCAGCACCCGCTCGAGATAGCGATCGAGCTCATCGACCGATTCCAGGCCCTCGATTCGGGAAATCGTCTCCGGCGGAAGCGAGCCGAATTTCGCCGTGAGCAACTGAGCGAGAGTCTTTCGTTTCCCTTCTCTGAGACCTTCCTCTCGGCCTTCCTC
>DASPGQ010000674.1 GCA_035620555.1 Vicinamibacteria bacterium | reverse complement strand
CGTCGGGATGCGCCGCCAGGAAGTTCAGCAGGTCGGCGGCCCGGGTCGCGGAGAGGGCACGTCTGGACACGGGGAGATATTACGATTACATCAGAGATATCGCCATTGCGATAGAAACGAGGCCACGAGAACGCGCAAAGTCTCCGATGGGACCGATTCGCCGCGATCCGAGGACGAACAGCGTGGGCGAGAAAGTCGATGCGGCCTTCATCCGGAGGGCCGTCGAAGCTTGCGACCTGGCTGCGCTTCGCGTGGCGCTCTACCAGGCCACGGGGGATGCGGCGCTCGCCGAGTTCGGCCCCGTCGCAACGCTCGACGAAGCGGATCGCGCTCGTCTGTCGGAGCGGGCGATCCACCTGCTCGAGACCCGGAGCGACGCGTTCGAGCGGCGCGTGCCCTCCGACGAAGAGCTCCGCAGGCTGATGGATCTCGTGCTCGGGGTGCCGACGCGCGACGAGCATTTCGAGGTCCGGCGGAAGTTCCTCGCCTTCACCCCCTACCCGTTCCAGTTCGAGCGCCCCGAGGGCGCCGCCGCGGTTCCGGAAGGCTTCGAAGTCGCGATCATCGGCGCAGGCCCGGCCGGGATCGCCATGGCCGTGCAGCTGGGTCGGCTCGGCATCCCCTACGCCCTCTACGACCGACGCAACGAGATCGGCGGGACGTGGAGCATCCACAAGTACCCCGAGATCCGCGTCGACACCCTCAGCATCACGTACGAGTTCAGCTTCGAAGACGAGTATCCGTGGAGCGAGTACTTCGCGAGTGGCGAAGAGGTGCGAAGCTACCTCGAGTTCATCGCCGAGAAGTACGGCGTCCGCGAACACATCCGCCTCGGACACGATCTCCATGACGCGCGCTTCGACGAGCAGAGCTCGACGTGGCATCTGAGCTTCCAGGGCCCCGACGGAGAGCGCGTCGAGCGGGACGTGAACGTCGTCGTGAGCGCGGCCGGGGTCTTCGCGAAGGCCAAGCGGCCGGACATTCCCGGAGTCGACGAGTTCGAGGGCACGATCGTCCACCCCACCGAGTGGACGAGCGACATCGAGGTGCGGGGCAAGCGCGTGGCCGTCTTCGGCAACGGGTCGAGCGGCGTCCAGCTCCTGGCGCCGGTGGCCGAGGAGGCCGAGCACGTCTGCGTATTCCAGCGCACCCCCCAGTGGATCGCCCCGCGGCCGAACTACGGCCGACGCGTGGAGCCGGAGGTCCGCTGGCTCTTCGAGAACCTGCCCGGCTACTGGAACTGGTGCCGCTACACCTCGATCATCGGTCTCATGACCTGGCACGAGGACTACCTGATCCCGGATCCCGAGTGGGAGAAGCAGGGAGGGCGCATCACGCAGAAGAGCGAGCAGCTGCGTGATTTCATGATCGATTACATCAAGGAGCAGATCGGCGAGCGGCCGGATCTGCTCGCGCAGCTGGTGCCCGACTACGCACCGATGGTCCGCCGGCCCGTCGTCGACAACCGCTGGTACAAGGCCCTCACCCGCGACAACGTCGCTCTCGTGACGGCGGGCGTCGTGCGGATCACGAAGAACGGCATCGAGACCGTCGACGGCAAGCATCACGAGGTCGATCTCATCGTCTTCGCGACGGGCTTCGAAGTCGACCAGTTCCTCTGGCCCGCCACCTATCATGGCGAGAAGGGCCTGAGTCTCCGCGAATACTGGGGGGGCCGCAGCCCGCGCGCCTATCTCGGGATGATGGTCCCGCACTTCCCGAACTTCTTCATGCTCTACGGACCGAACTCCCAGCCCGTTTCGGGCGGGGTCTCGCTCCCCTCGTGGTTCCAGATCTACGCCGCCTACATCGCGCAATGCCTCCACACGATGTTCGAGGAGGGGCACGCGCAGGTCGCGGTCAGCGAGAACGCGTTCGAGAAGCACAACGCGGAGCTCGACGCGGTGGCGTCGGAGCTCGCCTTCCTCAAGGACACCCGCTCGGTGGATCGCAACTACTACGTCGGCGCGGATCGGCGACTGGTCGTGAACACGCCGTACGAGACGGCCGAGCTCTACGCGATGATGAAGGAACCGAAGCGCGACGATCTGGAGTTCGGGCCCTGACGCCGCGACGCGCTTGGGGAGGCCGGCCTTCCGATCCCTGCCCTCGGCATCGCCGCGCTGCTGCTCGCTCCGGCGGCCGCCGCGGGCGCCGCGG
>DASPGQ010000673.1 GCA_035620555.1 Vicinamibacteria bacterium | reverse complement strand
GAGGCACGCGAGACCCAGCACCGCCGCGCACGTACCCGCGGCGGAAAAACGGACCGACTTCGTCGACATGGGACCGCCCTCCGTCGAGGGCGACCATACTTCAAATAAATGAATTTCACATTCAATAAATTGTGCCTCTTTGTATCCCGTTACCGTCAGCTCTCTTTCCGGGCCCATTCGCGCAGAACGAACTTCTGCACCTTGCCCGTGGAGGTCTTCGGGAGCTCCCCGAAGATCACCTTCTTCGGCACTTTGAAGTGCGCGAGGTGCTGCCGGCAAAAATCGATGAGCGCGGTCTCGTCGACCGCGGGCGCTTCCGGCTTCAAGCTCACGAACGCGCAGGGTGTCTCGCCCCATTTCTCGTCCGGGCGAGCCACGACCGCCGCTTCCTGGACTGCGGGGTGGCGGTAAAGGACGGACTCCACCTCGATGGTCGATATGTTCTCGCCACCGGAGATAATGATGTCCTTGGAACGGTCCTTCAGTTGGATGTAGCGGTCCTGGTGCACCACTCCCAGGTCGCCGGAGTGGAACCAGCCGCCCGCGAACGCTTCCTCCGTCGCTTTCGGGTTCTTCAGGTAGCCCTTCATGACCACGTTTCCGCGGAAGAACACCTCGCCCATCGAAGCACCATCCGCGGGCACGGGTGCGAGCGTCTTCGGGTCGGCGACCATCAAGCCCTCGAGGACGGGGTAGCGGACTCCCTGGCGCGATTTCTTCGTCGCGCGCTCGGCGAGAGGAAGGTGATCCCATTCCCGATTCCAGGGACTCACCACCGCCGGGCCGTAGGTTTCCGTCAGGCCGTAGAGATGGGTAATCCGGAAGCCCGCTTCCTCCATGGCGCCGATTATGGTGGCCGGCGGGGGAGCCGCCGCGGTCGCCACTTCCACCGTCCCGTCCGAGGGCCGCCCCTTCCGCGCCACCGAATCGACGATCATCCGCATCACGATCGGCGCGCCGCAGAGGTGCGTGACCCCGTGGCGGCGAATAGCTTCGTGGATGCCTTCGGGGGTGACCTTCCTCAGGCAGACGTGCGTTCCCGCGTTGAGGCTCAGAGACCAGGGAAAGCACCAGCCGTTGCAGTGAAACATCGGAAGGGTCCACAGGTACACCGGATGGGTGGGCATGTGCCAGGCGAGCAGGTTCCCCGCCGCCAGCAGATAGGCTCCCCGGTGATGGTAGACGACGCCCTTGGGGTTGCCGGTCGTACCCGAAGTGTAGTTGAGGGAGACGGCGTCCCACTCGTCCTCCGGGAGCGCCCAGGCGAAATCCGGATCTCCCTCGGCGAGAAACGCCTCGTAATCCATGTCGCCGAGTCGATCGCCTTCCACGGCGAGAGGGTCATCGATATCGACGACGAAGGGCTTCCGCGAAAGCCCGGCGAGCGCGGTTCGGATCGTTGAGCTGAATTCCCGGTCGGTGAGAAGCACCTTGGCCTCGCCGTGCTCGAGGATGAAGCGGATGGTCTCGGCGTCGAGGCGAATGTTGAGGGCGTTCAGGACCGCGCCGCACATGGGAACGCCGTAATGGGCTTCGAGCATCGCGGGGACGTTGGGGGCCATGACGCTCACGGTGTCGCCCCGCCCGATACCCCGGCGGACGAGGGCGCTCGCGAGCCTTCGAGAGCGCTCGTAGAGCTCGCGATACGAGTGGGTGCGCTCCCCGTGGATCACGGCCGGATGATCAGGAAACACCGAGGCTGCCCAGGAGAGAAACGGGAGCGGCGTCAGCGGCTGGTAATTCGCGGGGTTCTTCTCGAGACCGACATCGTAGGGCGAAGGCATGGGAGATGGTAGCATCACCGGCTGAGGCGACACCGGAGCCTTTACGGGCGATCGGTTGCGCCACCTTTCCGATCGAACTATTCTTGCGCCCCAGTTAGGAGCTGATGATGTCTTTCAAAACGTTCACTGCGCTGACCATCGTTTGTCTTCTCCGGAGCGTTGCGGCTGCCGAAGAACCAACGGCCGAAGCGCGAGCGATCCGATCCATCGCGTGGCGCTCGATCGGCCCCGCCAACATGGGAGGCCGGGTGAGCGCGATCCTTGGCGTTGCCGGTGATCCCAAGACTTACTGGGTGGCCGGCGCGGATGGCGGAGTATGGAAGACCACGAATGGAGGGACGACCTTCGAAGGCCAGTTCGAGAACGAGGCGGTCTACTCGGTGGGGGCGATCGCCTTGGCTCCTTCGGATCCCAACGTCCTATGGCTCGGAAGCGGCGAGGGCGACCCGCGCAACAGCACTTCGTACGGTAACGGAGTCTACCGTTCCACCGACGGAGGGAAGAACTGGAGCCACCTCGGTCTCGACGATACCGAGCGCATAAAGCGGATCGCGGTCCACCCGCGAGATCCCGATACCGCGTACGTCTGCGCATTGGGCCATGCTTGGGGAGCCAACGAAGAGCGCGGCGTCTTCAAGACGACGGATGGCGGCGAGAGCTGGACGAAGGCGCTCTATATCGATGCGGATACCGGGTGTTCCGACCTCGACATGGATCTATCGAATCCTCGGGTCCTCTACGCGGGGATGTGGACGCACCGGCGGAGGCCGTGGCGGTTCGACAGCGGCGGAAAGGAGACGGCCCTCTACAAAACCACCGATGGAGGGAAGACATGGACCAAGAAGACCGATGGTCTTCCCAAGGGCCCCATGGATCGCATCGGGGTCCAAGTCGCGCAGAGTCGCCCCAGCATCGTCTATCTCATCACCGAAGCGGTCGATGAAGGATCGCTCTTTCGCTCGGACGACTCCGGGGAATCCTGGAAGATGGTCCACGGCGACGCGCGCATCAACTTTCGCCCCTTCTACTACAGCGACATCCGCGTCGACCCGACGAATCCCGAGGTCGTCTATTCACTCTCGGGCGGGCTTTTCAAGTCGACCGACGGCGGGCGTACGTTCGATCGCATCGCGGATGATGTCCACGGGGACCACCAGGCGTTTTGGATCGATCCCGAGGATTCCGATCGCCTGCTCAGCGGAAGCGATGGGGGCTTTCAGGTCTCCTTCGATGGGGGCACGAACTGGGACATCGTGAACAACGTTGTCCTCTCGCAGTTCTACCACGTCTTCTTCGACGACCGAGACCCCTACTACGTGTGCGGAGGCCTCCAGGACAACGGGAACTGGTGCGGTCCGAGCCGGACCGGCAACTCCGCGGGAATTCTGAAGGACGACTGGTACTCTGTCTCCGGTGGCGATGGCTTCTATGCCGTTCCGATCCCCGGCCAGCCTCATCTTGTCTATTCCAACTCCCAGGGCGGGCCGATCAATATCACCGACATCAATTCGGGGAACACCCGGCGCATTCATCCCTACCCGGTGAAGACGGGCTCGGCAGGGGACGCCATCGTCGACCACCGCTATCGTTTCAACTGGGATGCGCCTATCCACATCTCGCCTCACGATCCCGGAACGGTCTATTACGGCGGAAACGTCGTCTTCAAGAGCACCGACTACGGCTACAACTGGGACGTCATCAGCCCGGATCTGACGACCGACGATCCCGACAAGCAGCAGTCCTCCGGCGGCGAGGTCGTCACCGACAACACCGCGGCCGAGTTCCACTGCACCATCATGACCATCGCGGAATCGCCCGTGGAGCCCGGCGTGATCTGGGTGGGCAGCGACGACGGCAACATTCAAGTCACGCGAGACGGAGGTGCGCGCTGGACGAACGTCAAGGATCGGATTCCCGGCCTCCCCGAGTTCTCCTGGGTACAGAACATCGAAGCCTCTTCCCACGACGGGGGAACGGCGTACGTCGTGGTCGACCAGCACCGGATGAACGATTTCCGTCCCCACGTGTTCAAGACGACCGACTACGGCCAGACCTGGAGCTCGCTCGCTGCGGGATTGCCTCAGGACGACTACGCGAAGGTGCTCCGCGAGGATCCCAAGAACCCCCGGCTCCTCTACCTCGGCATGGAGCGCGGGATCCAGGCCTCCTGGGACGGCGGACAGACCTGGGCCTCGATACGTAATAACTTGCCTCCGGTGTCAGTGCGCGGCATCCGTATCCACCCGCGGGAGAACGACCTCATCATCGGCACTCATGGACGAGGGGCTTTCATACTGGACGATGTGGGTCCTCTCCAGAATCTGACTGCGGCGATGTCCCAGGACGCCGAACTGTTCGAAATCCGGCCCGGCGTACTCTGGCAGAGCTGGCGGCGCGGTGCGTCGTTGGGACAGAGGACGTTCGTTGCCGAGAATCCGCCGACGGGAGCCTTCATCAACTTCTATACCAAAGAATTGCCGGAAGAGCCCGTCACCCTCGTTATCAGCGACGAGCAGGGGAACAAGGTTCGCGAATGGACGGTCAAGGACGTCGAGGCCGGAGTGCACCGCGTCGTTTGGGATCTCCAGCATGATGGGCCAACGCCGCTCCAGAGCCAGCCTCCTCCAACTGGCTTCTTCGCGCGGTTTGCGAACCAAGGCCCGGCCGCGGTTCCGGGGAGTTACAGCGCTACCGTGAAGATTGGCGAGACCGAGCTTCGAAAGCCGGTCGCCGTACGGCCCGACCCGCGTATCACCGACGTGACCCAGTCCGACTATGAGAAACAGCTCGCTGCCGGACTCGAGCTGCGGGATCTGACCTCACAGGTGCACCGGGTCATCGATACGACCGCGGCCCTTCACGAGCAGCTCGAGCATCTGGAGAGCACCTTGAAGGATTCGGGACCCGACGACGCCGAGCTCGCCATCGAAACCGTGGGGAGCGCGCTCCAGGAAGTGAAGGATCTCGAGGACCGATTGCAGCGACCCATTCCCGGGCTCGGCTACCGCCAGTATCCGCGCATTCGAGAGGAGCTGCGCTCACTCGCTCGCGCCATCAGCGATGCCGCGGCGCGTCCCACAGAACCGCAAATGGTTCGGCTCGAGCAGCTCCGCCAGGAGACGGCAGAGGTCGTGAACGACCTGAGTCGCTTGCTGTCGACAACCATCAGAGATTTGAACGGCTCGCTCGGCTCCTATCCGAAGATTCTCGTAGGAAAACCGGCGACGGAACCGGATTAGCGCAGGAACGCTTTCAGGTATTCAAAAAAAATGAGGCGAGGCCGGATCCCCCAACCTTGGATGTCAGAACATTCCAACATCCAAATCCGACCTCGCCACGAAGCGACGTCCACGCGACGTTGACGCCCAGTCCTAGTTGTTTCTCATCCAGTCGCGTAGCCGCCGTAAAACCTCGAAACAACGAATCGTTGTTTCTACAGGTTTCCATTAGCAACATGGATGCCATTCCGGCAGCTTCCGGTTTGCCGCGTCTATCAAGGGATTCGTATGCACTGTGTGATTTTCGCAATGGGGCAACCAACACGAACCCGGCGTCGTCATCGGGGCGAAACACCGCAGGAGTTTACGAAGATGGCTCCCGTCGCGCCGCCCATTGGCGAAAAACGATCTGCTGATCGTTAGCCGTAGTGATTGTGATATCCGATTCGCTTTCATCCCGTCGGCTCGAATCTGGGTCCGACAAGAGGACGAAGCTTCGGGCTTACACGCCGACGCCGAAGTGGACGTGTGAGTTGCAGGTGTGACGGAGAGTCTTCTCGTAACCGGCGCCACCGGCTACATCGGGGGGCGGCTCGTGCCGCGTCTGCTGGACGCCGGCTACGAAGTCTTGGCCCTCGCTCGAAGCGCACGCAAACTGGAATCGCGGCCCTGGTCGCAAAGCGAGGGGCTCACGATCGTGGAGGCAGACGTGGCCCAAGAGGCCCGCCTCGTGAAGGCGATGCGTGGCTGCCGCGCGGCATACTACCTCGTGCATTCGATGGAGGCTGCGGGCAAAGCCTACGCCGACGTGGATCGCCGGCTAGCCGAGACCTTCGCTCGTGCCACGGAAATGGCGGGGGTTTCGCGCATCATTTACCTGGGGGGCCTCGGAGAGACGGGCTCGCACCTGAGCGAGCACTTGAGCTCCCGGCGGGAGGTCGAGCGCGCCCTCGCATCGACGAGCGTGCCGGTCACGACACTACGAGCGGCGATGATCATCGGCTCGGGCTCGGCGTCGTTCGAGATCCTGCGCTATCTCGTCGAACGGCTCCCGGTGATGCTCACGCCGAAGTGGGTGCGGACCGAGTGTCAGCCCATTGCCGTTCGAGACGTTCTCTACGCGCTCGAGAAGGTCTTGACGCTCCCCGAAGCGACGGGCCGAACGTTCGATATCGGGGGAGCGGACATCATGTCGTACCACGAGATCATGCAAACGATGGCAGATGCGCTGGGACTGCGGCGCCGTTTCATTATCCCCGTTCCCGTTCTTACTCCGCGTTTGAGCTCGGCTTGGATTCACCTCGTCACCCCGCTCAGTCATCGCATCGCGCGCCCATTGGCGGAAGGGCTCCGGAATCGCGTCGTCTGCCGCGACGACGAGTTTAAACGCCTGACCGCTCACCGCTTCATGAGCGTTCGGGAAGCAATCGACGAGGCGCTCGATTCGGTGAGCCACCATCGCGTCCCGACGGCGTGGTCGGACGCTGGGGTGATGCCTGGCGATCCCGATTGGGCCGGGGGTACAACGTTCACCGACCAGAGATCCACCATCATCGAGGCTTCAGCGGAGAACGTATTTCGAGTCGTCTCGCGCATCGGTGGCAGCCACGGATACTTCGGAACCCCCTGGCTCTGGTCGCTCCGAGGTGTTCTCGACCGACTCGCTGGCGGACCGGGTCTCCGGCGCGGTCGTCGCGATCCGGACAACCTCGAATATGGAGACGCCATCGACTTCTGGCGGGTGACCGACTTCGAGCCGGGAAAACGCCTCGAGCTCCGAGCGGAGATGAAGCTTCCCGGAATCGCAACTCTCGACTTCGACGTCAAGCCCATCGACGAGTCGCGAACACAGCTCACACAGACGGCTCGGTTCCAGCCGAAGGGCCTTTTGGGAATCGCGTACTGGTACGGCGTTCTGCCACTCCACGTGGTCGTCTTCGCCGGGATGCTGCGCGGAATCCGGGCCGCCGCCATCGCGAGCCTGGATTCTCCCGCCGCGCCGAAGATCGAATAGCTACCGAGGCCGCGGGCCGCACTTCGAAATCGCCGTGCCAAAACTCAGACGAAGAACCGCGGGTGGAACTCTCGACTGTGAACTGTGGACTGTACTTTTAGTCCATCTACACCATTCAGGCTTGATTTTTCTTGAGATGTCTAGACATGGCAAAAAGCAGGAGAAGGGCGATTCTCCAAAGAGCAGCAAGTAAAAGGATTGCGGCCACGGGCTCGATGAGCTCGATGGCGCCGAGCCGTCGCCCGGTCAGGTAGGCGAGCGGCCCGCCCACTGCGCCGGCGATTGCGGCCAGCACGAAGCGGCGCTCGAGCCAGCGGAGCGAGTGGCGAAGGGTGAGCGAGAAATTCGTCCACATGGCGACAATCCACGGAGGGCAAAGCCACGACGGAGGCGGATCGGCGCGGTACGCGATGACTCCGGTGAGGCCGATGGCCGATTCGGCGACGGCACCGAGGAGGGCGCTCGCCAGAATCAGGAATCCTTCCCGCTTCGTCGCGAAAAAGCGGAGGTGGACGGCGAGAGCCACGCCGACGATCAGAGGCCCCAGGTAAGGGCGGTCATGGGCCGCCCCCAGGACGGAGGCGAACCACCCGATTTGGAAGAGAGCGACGTTGAAGAGGAGCTTCACGACGCCGCGCTGGTTGGACGCCAGGAAGGCTTCACAAAGTGCAACTGCACATCGCCGATGTAGCGTTCGGCGAACCCACCTTCGCAATAGCTGAAGTAGAAGTCCCACATCCGGACGAACTGCTCCGAGAATCCGAGGCGGCGAACGGCGTTTACATTCTCCAGAAATCGCTCCCGCCATTTCCGCAGAGTGGTCGTGTAGTGCGAGGTGATGTCGTCAAGGTCGATGAGTCGAAGGTCGCTCGCCCGCGTCATCGACCTTACGAGGGCCGTGACCGAAGGAATGGTGGAACCGGGAAAGATGTAACGCTTGATGAAATCGACGTCGCGACGGTGGCGCTCGTAGCGCTGGTCGGCGATCGTGATCGACTGGAGCAGCATCGACCCCTCGGGGCGAAGGAGGCGGGCGCACTTGGCAAAGAACGTATCGAGGTTTCGGTGGCCGACAGCCTCGATCATCTCGATCGAAACGAGCTTGTCGTAGACGCCGCTGAGGTCCCGGTAGTCCTCTAGGAGGACCTCGACCTTGCCTGAGAGCCCCGCTTCCCGGACGCGCTCCCGCGAAAGGTCGTACTGTTCCCGCGAGATCGTCGTCGTCGTCACCCGACAGCCGAAGTGGTGGGCAGCGTGGATGGCGAAGCCGCCCCATCCGGTTCCGATCTCGACGATGCGATCCGCGTGGGAAAGCTGGAGCTTCCGGCAGATTCGGTCGAACTTGGCGACCGATGCGTCGCGAAGAGAGGCGGCTTCGTCCTCGAAGATCCCGCAGGAATAGGCGAGCGTCTCGTCCAGAAACAAGCGGTAGAAGTCGTTTCCAAGATCGTAGTGCTCGGCGATGTTTCGTCGGCTGCCCCGGCGCGTGTTCCTTCGCGAGAGCTGATGGAGGACTCTTGCCGGCCGGGCAAGCCTCGCGAGACCGCCCTCGAGACCGTGGTGAGCCGCATCGCTCCTGGCGAAGAGCCGCACGAGACCGGGGAGATCGTCGGTGGACCACAGGCCATCAATGTACGCCTCGGCCGCCCCGATGGTCCCGCCAAGAAGCGCCGCACGGTACGCGCTGGTGTCGTGTACCTCGACGGTCGCGGTGAGCGGAAGCTCGCGCGGGCCAAATTCCTGACACGAGCCTCCTTCCACGAGGCGAATCCTGCCTCCGCCGACGTGACGGCAGCAGCGATGGACGAAGCTTCGCGCGAGATGGTCGAGGAACGCCGCCACGCGACTCGATTCCCTTATGCAGGCGGTGGAAAGGGTGAAAGATTCTTTCATCGCGGAACCACTCGATCGGGATGAGGGGTGAAGGGAACGTTCTTCCACCAGAGCTTGAACGCCTGAAGGTAGATGCGAGAGATCACCTGGAGCGTCATGAGCGGATAACGGATGAGCCGCGCGTTCAGCGCGCTCGTCGTGAGCTCCTCCCGCTCCAGGCAGAGCGTGGAATCGAACACCAGGCGCTCGTCGCGGAGGTTCTCCATATGTACCGCGAGCCGCTCGCCCGGGATGGAGAAACGCCACCTATAGCCCATATCCATGGGGAGAAAAGGCGAGATGTGGAACTCCTTCTCGAGCTCATACCGTCGCACGGTTCCGGACGGGCCTCCGCCTCCGAGCACGTAGCAGTGCTGCTCGCCCCACGGGGTGTTGTTGATCTCGGCGATGATGGTCGAGAGCGTGCGGCCATCTTCTTCGTAGCAATAGAAGAAACTGACGGGATTGAAGCGATAGCCAAAGTAGGCGAGATGCGTGAGGAGTCGAATCGGGCCCCGCAGGCTTCTCCCCGAGCGCTCGGCGACGAGCTTCCTCACGGACCGCTCGAGCGATTCGTCCGGAGGGCCGAGGTGATCGCACCTTCGAAACCGAGCGACCGCCGGCCTCGACGCCGACCAGAGCCACCTCTTCGAGAAGACCTCATCGATCTCGGCGAGATCGAGATAGAGCAGGAACAGCCGATAGCGAAAGTGGTTCGGTTTAGGCTCGTACCTCCGGTGGCGGATCCAACCGTCGTAGATGCAGCTTTCCATCACAGTGTGACCCCGAAGGGCGCCGTCGCCTCGAGAGCGCTGTTCACCCCGTCTTCGTGAAAGCCGAACCCCCAATAAGCGCCGCAATAGGACGTGCGATGGCGTCCGCTCACCTCGGAGACTCGGGAGTGGGCGTCCAGGGCTGCCTGGGTGTAGATCGGATGGTGGAACTCGACTCGGTCCAGAATCCGGTCCGGACGAACGGAAGCGGTTTGGTTCAAGCTCACGCAATAGTTGGGGCCGTCGCCGAGGCTCTGGAGTCGATTGGAGTAGTACGTGACGTGAGGACTCGCCTGGGGACGAGCCGGCACGACGTAGTTCCAGCTCGCCCAGGCGCGACGATTCCGAGGTAGGAGGCGATCGTCGGTGTGGAGCAGGGTGTCGTTCGGCTGATAGCGGATCGCACCCAGGACATCTTTCTCGGACTCGGTGGGATCCTTCAGCATGGCGAGCGCTTGGTCGCTGTGAGCGGCGATCACGACGTGGTCGAACGCCGACGTGCCGCTCTCGGTGGCCACGGTGACCCGGTCGGAGAACCGGCGGATCTCCCGAACCGGCGCGTTCAAACGAATCCGATCGAAGAAAGGGAGGACGATGCGCCGCAGGTAGCTCTGCGAGCCTCCTCGGATCGTACGCCAGAGATACCCCCCGTTCGGCTCGAGGAATCCATGGTTCGCGAAGAAGCGGGCGAAGTAGGTCGCGGGAAACCGGCTCGTGTTTTCCGGCGCCGCCGACCAGATCGCCGAGCCCATGGGGGCGAGGAAGTCTTCCCAAAAGCGGCGCGAGTAGCCCCCCTCCGTCACGTACTGCTCGAGCGTCGTTGTCGAGTGGTTTCCGTTCTGGAGGAGCTCGCGACTGCGCCGGTTGAACCGTGCGATGTCCAGAATCATGCGGTGGAAGGATGGAGAGAGCAGGTTTCGTCTCTGGGCAAAGAGCGTGTTCAGCGACGTGGTGCGGTACTCGAGCCCGCTCGTTTCGGACCGGACAGAAAAGCTCATCTCGCTCGGCTGGGAATCGACGCCGAGCTCCCCGAGGAGGCGAACGAAATTGGGGTACTTTTCCCTGTTGAAAACGATGAACCCCATGTCGATCGAGACTGGGCCGTTCTCTGACGGCACCGAAACCGTGTAGGCATGTCCTCCGATCCGGTTCGACGCTTCGAACAGAGTGACCTGATGCTTTCGGGACAACAGATAGGCGGCGGTCAAGCCTGAGATACCGCCGCCGATGACTGCGATTCTCATTGTGTTGATTTAATCTATATATTTTATTGTATATTGTCAAGACATACGCATATAATTGGGTCAGTTATTGAGACAATGATTACACTTTGGCTGGAAGGCTGGGCGCTGGTCATTCTACTGTTCGTTGCGCTCTGGCTCGTCGAGCTCCGCAAGGGCGACGCGAGCCTCGTGGATGCGGGATGGGCGGCGAGCGTGGGCTTTCTCGCTGTCTTCTTCGCCGCCCGGGGTCCGGGTCTTTTTGACCGCCGTCTGTTGATGGGATTCGTGGTTGCCCTCTGGGCGTCTCGACTCGCCGCCTACATCGTGCTCCGGCATCACCGCTCGGGCGAGGACGGACGCTACCAGGAGATCCGGGTGCGGTGGGGAGAACGCGCCCATCGTTTCTTCTTCTTTTTCTACCAGGCGCAGGGGCTCCTCGCGGCGCTGCTGTCGCTCCCGTTTCTTCTCATCGCGTTCGACGAGCGTCCGGCCATCGGTGCGCTCGAGATCGCAGGCTATACGCTCTCTCTTGCGGCTCTGTTGTTCGAGAGCCTGGCCGACCGGCAGCTCGCCCGCCACCGGCGCGACCCGGCGATGCGCGGAAAGACCTGCCGCACCGGTCTCTGGCGTTATTCCCGGCACCCGAACTACTTCTTCGAATGGCTCATCTGGGTGGGCTATGCGATCGCGGCGCTCCGGGCGCCCTACGGCGTGGCCGCCTTGGCGAGCCCTCTCCTCATGCTCTACCTCGTTTTGCGCGTTACCGGGATTCCGCCGACCGAAGAAAGAGCGCTTCGAAGACGGGGCGACGAGTACCGCCGCTATCAGCGCACGACGAGCGTCTTCGTGCCGTGGTTTCCGCGCGAGGAGGCTTCCCCGTGATCTGGCCGAATGCGTTTCGTCTGGTGGATACCGGTCTCGTCCCCGACGCGCTCGTGCGGATGGGAATTCGGACCATCCTCCGTTCGCGGATTTCCGAGCAGGAGCGCGGTGGAGTCGAAGCTCAACGAGAGCGGTTCCGCGCCTTGCTCCGGTCCCTCGACGAAAGCGCGATCGCCGTCGAGACCGACAAAGCCAACGAGCAGCATTACGAAGTGCCCGCGGAGTTCTTCCAGCTCGTCCTGGGAAAACACTTGAAGTACAGCTGCGCACACTGGCCCCAAGGAGTCCAGGCGCTCGACGACGCCGAGGAAGCGATGCTGGGACTCACCGCCGAGCGCGCCAGCGTCGAAGACGGAATGGACATTCTCGATCTTGGATGCGGATGGGGCTCTCTGTCGCTCTGGCTCGCAGAAAGGCACCCGCGGAGCCGGATCCTCGCTCTTTCCAATTCCGCTTCGCAGAAGCGATTCATCCAGGCGCGTGCTTCGGAACGCGGCCTCGGAAATCTCGAAGTCGTCACGGGCAACGTGAGCCGATTCGAGACCGAGCGCCGCTTCGACCGGGTCATCTCGGTCGAGATGTTCGAGCACATGCGCAACTACTCGAGCCTTCTCCGGAAGATTTCCGGCTGGCTTCGCCTCGATGGCAGGCTTTTCGTGCACATCTTCACCCATCGACGCTTCGCCTATCCCTTCGAGACCGATGGCGCGGACGACTGGATGGGTCGGTATTTTTTCACCGGCGGCACGATGCCGTCCCGGGACCTTCTCCTTCATTTTCAGGACGACGTGGGGCTCGTGCGCGACTGGACTCTCTCCGGCCGGCACTACCAGAAGACCGCGGAAGCGTGGCTTCGGAATCTGGATCGAGAGCGAGACGCCGCGCTCCGAGTCTTCGAGACGGTCTACGGCCGGGAGGGCGCGAAACGGTGGCTTTGCCGATGGCGTGTCTTCTTCATGGCGTGCGCTGAGCTCTGGGGTTTCCACGGTGGAAACGAGTGGACCGTCTCGCACTATCTCTTCTCGCCCCGTCATTCCCTCGCTTCTTTATGATGGCCGCTGATGGAGGAATCATGTTACTGAGCCTGCTCCTGCCGATGCTGGCAATGAACGCCGAGATTACGACCGTGCCCCACCTGGACCTCGAGAGATACCAGGGGAAATGGTACGAGGTCGCGAGGCTTCCCAATCGCTTTCAGCGCGACTGCGTGGGGGCAACGGCGGAGTACAGTCTTTCCGCCGACGGGAAGGTCTCGGTCCTCAACACCTGCTACACCGAGGACGGCAGCCTGCGCACGATTCGGGGAAGCGCGAAGCCCCTCGATGAGACGAACGCTCGACTCGTCGTCCGTTTCGAAGGACTCTTCTTCAAGCTCTTCTCCTGGCTCATCAAGCCGAACTACTGGGTAATCGAGCTCGACTCGGAATATCGCTACGCCGTCGTCGGGACCCCCGATCGCAAGTACCTCTGGGTGCTCTCTCGCGATCCGGAAATGGCCGAGGAGCGATATCGCGAGCTCATCGACAGAGTCGCGGCGCAGGGTTTCGATGTCGAGAGAATCCTGCGGACGAGGGTCCCATGACGTCGGCCTAGAAATCGCGCGTCACGAACAGGACGAAACTGGATATCGCATCGCGATCGACCGTCGGGCTCTGGCGAATTCCTTCGCCGAAGGTGGTGCGGTTCCAGAGAGCGAAGAGGGACCAGCGTGGCAAAGGACGGTAGATCGCCGAAAATGCGAGGTCCCACGAGAGCGTTCCCTGACCCTCGTAGGCGGGCCTCATGCTCGTCGCCTCTTCGATCCCGACTCCGTAGTAGTAGTCCACAAAGCGCGCCGACTGCCATCTCGGTCCGAATCCTGCGAGAACGAGAAGCCTCTTCCCCAGTGGAGCCCCGGTGACCGCCTGGGCGTTGAAATCCTGTCCGTTGCTCTTCCCGAGCACGTCGGTCAATGCCGCGGCTCGAAAGCCGACCGGCCGTCCTCGGTAGACGACCTCGACGCCGCCATCCATCGACGTGCGCCGCCGTTCCATTCCTTCGAGGAAGGGACTGTCTTCCGGTTCCAGCCCCTGAAAGCGCGCTTGCGCGAACGAGCTCACGTTCCATTTCGGAGTAGAGAGGAGCTCGTAACCGCCCCGGATTCCCTGAACGAACCAGCGCTGATAACGGAAGTTGACAACCGGGATAGGAAACGTCTTCGATTTCGCGTCCACGTAGGGCCGAGGGCTCGAGACGAAACCGCCGCCCACGCCCCAGCGGAGCTTCTGGGATTCTTCGGCAGCGACCGACGCGCCTATAACCAGGGCGCCGATGACGAACACGGCCCTCATCGATACCATGTCAATCCTTTCCTATTCTCTTGCCGGAATCGGTGATCTCGACCAGCTCGGAAGGCGGGCTCGAAGAAAACCTGTTTCATCACGTTCATCGCCTTGGCGTCTTTGATCGGCACGCTGTTTCATGGAATCGAGCTTCACGGACATCCGACAAACGTAGTGTAGAGAAGAACGATTCTACTGTCAATAAAATATCTAACATTTTTATTGTACACACCTCGCACAATTGCCGGGGGGACATCGCCATCTGCCTCCTGCGGCGTCCTCTGGCGATAACGATCTGCTGGCTGTTAGCCGTAGTGCTTCTTGTACATGCCGCGACGAAAGAGCCAGCCGCCAAGCCAGCCCAGGTGCCTCAAGAGCGGGTAGCGGTACTTCAAGTCGATGAGCTCGATCAGGTTCCCGTCGCAATCCTTGATGAAGAAGAACGTGTGCCCGTGTTTGGACTTCTCGACCTCGCTCACGATCTCGACTCCCTGCTTCGCCAGATAGTCACGCCATTGGTAGCAGTTCTTCACGTCGAAGCTGATGTGCGTCATGCCCACGCGGCTCCACACCACGTTCTGGGCCGGCTGCCCTGGGGTGAACTCGAAGATCTCCAGCATGCCGCCACCCGGAGTTCGCAGCCAACCGATCCGACATTTCGGATCTTCCGCGTCGACGCCAAAGAAGGTACGCACCCTTTCCGGGTCACTATTGCCGACGCCGACGAGACGGCAGCCGAAGTGCTCGGCGTAGAACTGAA
>DASPGQ010000672.1 GCA_035620555.1 Vicinamibacteria bacterium | reverse complement strand
GCGACCGAGCCGTCTCGCCATTTCGTAGGCTTCTTCGGTGCCGACCTCGAGACGTTCATCCGCAAGGTGGGGGTCGTAGATTGACGGCACACGGCTCGATGCCATGCGTTTCCATCCCTCGATGCCGTGGAGAGGCTCCCTCGGCTCGACGGAAATGGCTTTCAGCGCCGGGGAGTATTCCTTCAGCCGCCTCGTCGTTCCTACGAATGTACCACTGGTGCCAAGGCCGCAAACGAAATGCGTCACTCGCCCCTCGGTCTGACGCCAGATCTCCTGCGCGGTCGTCCGGTAGTGCGCTTGCCAATTGGCATCGTTTCCGTACTGGTTCGGATAGAAATAGGCATCGGAGCTTTCGGCGTACCTGCGGGCAGCTTCCGCGATCGCTCCGTCGGTTCCCTCCAGTGCGCTCGTCTCCACCAGCTCCGCGCCATAAGCTCGGAGCACGAGTTTCCTTTCCAGGCTCGCGCTCCTGGGGATACAGAGCTTAACGCGGTAGCCGAGCGCGGCTCCGAGCATGGCGAGGGCGATGCCGGTATTCCCGCTCGTGGCTTCGAGGATCGTCTTCTCGTGCGTCAGCTCACCACGCTTCTCTCCCTGACGGAGCATCTCGAGTGCGGGACGATCTTTGACCGATCCGCCGGGGTTGAACCACTCGGCCTTGGCGTAGACCTCGACCCCGCGCAGGTGAGTCGTGAGGCGTTGAATACGCAGGAGAGGGGTATTGCCGATCAGCTCGGTAACGGAGCGAGGCTCCGTGAGAGAGCGGTCGACGAAGAGGGCCGCTTCAGCCCGCGACACGGAGGTTGCTCCATGCCTGCCATCGTACTAACGATGACTATTCTTGTCAAAATTATTGGAGTCGGGGTTCCCCTCGGAGACTAGAACCCGAGGGGGCCGCCCCACCAGGCGCTGCGGCGCCGAAAGCCGCGACCTATTCTCCGCCGCCGAAGCTCCTCGCGTTACAATGTACATGCCAATCCGCCAAGCCTCTCGGCACGATGAAGTTCCACCGACGAATCGTCCTATCGCTCATAGCGCTCTGTTTCGTCGCTCTCATCGCCCTTTTCTTTCTGGCGCACACGCCGTTCGTGGCCCGACGCGTGGCGGACTGGATGGAGCGGTCGACCGACGGTGCGCTTCGAATCGGAGAGCTCAGCTACGAGCTCTGGAGGGGAAAGATCTTTTTTCGTGACGTCGAGTGGCGCTCGGCCGCTCTCACTGCCGAAGTTCCCGAGGTCGACGTCGAGCTCTCCCTGTCCGGGAAACACCGTGTCATCGTCCAGAGTCCTCGCGCCAACTGGCTCGGCGCCGCCTCGGACGGCGGTGGCCCGATCTCGCTTCCGACCCTTCCGCCGGTAAGCGTCACGATCGCCGACGGCACGTTCTTCATGGATCTCCTGGAAGTGACGTCCATAGAAGCGTCGTTCGATGAGGCGGGCGGAACGATCCGGGCCGAGCGCATCGCTTTCTCCGAGCTCGAGCCTCTGACGGCAGCTGCCGAGCTCTCCCTCGGTCAGAACGTCGTAGTCTTTCGAGAACTTCGGGTCACCGGGTACGGGGGAGCGGCGGAAGCAAACGGGAGGCTCGATCTCGAATCCGATCGGCAATCTTTCGAGGTGCGCGTCGAAGACGTCGAGCTCGCTCGCATCGACGAACGACTCTCGACTCGGCTCAGGGGAACGTTCTCGGGGGAGCTTCGAGGGTGGGATTACCGAACGCTCGAGGGCCAGGGCTCGGTGACGCTTCAACCCGATCCATCGGGTGATATCGGGCTCGAAGTGAGTGGGGGGACGGTCCGGTTCGAGGCGCCGCAAATGCTCGTCCGGGGCAATGCCATCTCGGCAACGGGTGAGATCGGAGAGACCATCGATGCTCGATATCGGGCGCGGCTGACGGAGCTGCCAGAAGCGGTAGAAGGTGCCATCCTCGTCCAGGGCACCGTGTCGGGCTCGTTCGAGGCATTGCGATCGGATGTAACTTTTGATGGCGAGAACGTTCGGATCGAGGGAATTCCCCTCGAGCTTCGTGGCTCGGCGAGCTGGGCGGAGGCGCGCGTGAGGTTGCGGGACGTGATGATCGCACACGAGAGCGGAGCGACGATCCGGCTCGAGGGGGAAGTCGCGGATTCACTCGATCTCACCGGTAAGGCGGCCTACCAAAATGACCCGTTCGGCCTCACGGTGGAAGCGGCGCTCGCCATCACCGGTGAAATCACGAAGCCGAGCGTCCGAGGATCCTTCGAGGCGGCAATGGGTGAGGGACGGTTCAGCGGAGAAGGTCGTTTCGACCCGTCGACGCGCCGGATCGAGCTCCGGGGCCTGGGAGGCGGATTGGCGATCGCGGGTGTTCCCGAGGTGAAGGGAACGCTCGACGAGTTGAGCTTCGACGTCGCCGGAACGCTCGATCAGCCGACCGTGGAGATGAAGGGCCGGCTCGTCGATGCCTCTTATCGAAACGTTCGACTTCCCGAGCTCTCGCTGTCAGGCCACACGGACGGCAAGACGCTCTCGATCGACGGCTCTCCGATCCTGACCGCCACGATTCGCCTCGAAGATCCCTACGAGACCGAGGCGACGATCTCTCTCGAGGCTCTCCCTTTGACGGAGCTCGCGCGCACGCTACCGCAGGGAGCGGAGACCGAGATCCGCGCCTCGGGAGACGCTCGGCTGGCCTTTCCTCTGACCGACCTCGAGTCGGTTCGATATGGGATCGATGCCACGAGTGCGCTCGGAGTCTACCGTGGCATCTTTTTCGGAGCGAGCGCTCCCTTCTTCATCGATGGGAACCTGGAAGCTTTCACCGTACGGGAGCTGACCCTCGTGGGCGAGGATACGGCGGTCGGTCTCGAAGGCGTCATCCCTCTGTCGCCAGCGGGCCGAGTCGACCTCGACGCGCGCGGCGCCGTTCGACTCGACCTGTTGAACCTCTGGTTCCCCGAGGCCGAGCTCGCAGGACGGGCCAATGCTTCGCTCCACGTCGAAGGAATACTCACCGAGCCCGAGTGGAATGGGGATCTCGAGATCGACGATGCCCGCGGCAAGCTCGGAGAGCTCGAGATCGCCGGAGGGCGGTTGACCATCGAAGGACGACGCGCCCCCCCGGACCCCGTGGATATCCGTTTCCGCGCCGAGGGCGTCGTCGCCCGAACGAAGGCCGCCGAGGCCGAGCTCACGTTCTTCGGGGAAGTCACCAGTGAAGACGCTCAGAACCTCGAGACGCTCATGGGCCAGGGAAGTCTGGAACGAGTCCGCATCCGTGGCCCCGAGCTCGAGATCGAGAACGACGGCCCCGCCCAATGGAGACTGGAAAGCGGCACGGCGCGAATCGACGGCTTGCGATTCGGGAATCTCTCGTTGGCCGCCGAAGCAAGGCCTTTCGACGAGAGCGTGGAGTGGTCTGCCCAGGTGGACGGGACGCTCGACCACGCGCTCGTGAACCCGTTCGTTTCCGAGCTCGGACTGACCTATTCCGGAACCACTTCCTTGAGTCTTACGGCTACGGGCCGAGGTGGAGAGATTACTCTCGGCGGCGACGGGTCCTGGAGCGGCGCCCGACTCGTCCTTCAGGATCCGCCGCTCGTCTTCAGTAACGTGACCGGCGCCCTCAGCCTAGATGGATCCACCATCGTGCTAGAGACACTGACGGCGGACACGGGTGGAGGCAAGGTCTCGGCCTCGGGAAACGTCGTCCTGTCGGGCGCGAGCCTAGCAAACGTCGACCTGACCGCCCAGGCGAGCTCGGTGCGTTTGAGCTATCCCGAAGGGCTGAGGAGCGAGCTCGACGGCTCGATCCACTTGACCGGCGGCGGCGAGCGGCTGCGGCTCACCGGGGAAGTGGATCTCTCTCGGGCGGTATTCAGCCGCGATATCGATATCCAGACCGAGCTTCTCCATTCGATCGAAGACTTCACCGCCGTGTCCGAGCCGGATTCGTTGGCGGAGTCCATTCTGCTCGACATCCGCGTGCGCGCCATTGAAGGCCTTCGCATCGAGAACAATCTCGCTCGAATGGAGACCACGGCGAACCTGTCGCTCGGAGGAACTCTCGGATCTCCCGAGGTCCGGGGTATCGTCTCGGCCGCGTCGGAGGGCAGTTTCCGCTTCGGTCGCAACCAGTATCGGATCGAGTCGGGCCGGATCGAGCTCGACGGCTATCCCACCGAGCCCGCCCGAATCGACATCCAAGCGCGCACGTCGGTCTCCGGCTACGACATCCAGCTCCACGTCCGCGGGACGACGGACGACCTCATCACCAGCCTCAGCGCACCCGACGACCCCGAGTTGTCCCAGGCCGACATCGCCTCCCTTCTCGTCACCGGGCGGACGCTCGAGAACGTCTCCAGCGAGAGCCGTGCGATTCTCGGGGAGCAGATGGCCTCTTACCTCGGATCGACCCTGGGGGACCTCGCCGAGATCGGTCTCGCCAATGCGCTGCCATTTCAAATCGTGACGGTCGAGCCAGCATTGATTGCTTCCGAGACCGACCCCTCGGCGCGTTTCACTCTGGGCGCGGCATTGACCGATGAGCTGACCGTGGTCTACTCCATCGGCCTCGACGATGCCGAGAACCAGATCTGGATCGTCGACTACGAGCTCCCGCGCCGCGCAAGAACGCAGCTCGTTCGCCGCGAGGACAACGAGTTCAGTATCGGTCTGACCCAGAAACTGATCTACGACCCCGGAAGACGCGGCCGACGAGAGGAGAGGGCCGTCCGCGCGTCGAGCGTTCGCGTGGACTACGGCGGGGAGGAGCCACCGGAGAGCCATCCCGAGATTCTGCGCAAGCTGAAGCCGAAACCCGGCGATCGCTACGACTACTGGAAATCCTGGGAGGAATCGGAGCGCATCCGCAAGCGACTCAGCCAGGAAGGCTACCCCGAAGCCACCGTGGACGTCGTGACGACGTCCTGCGGTCCGCGGTGCATCGACATAGTCTACAAGGTCGACCTCGGTGTTCCCGTGGCGTTTCTCTGGACAGGCGACGAGGTCGACGACGGGTTGAAGAGAGCGGTCGTCGCGTCATGGAACGGACGGCTGGGCGAAGGCTTCGTGGCCTCCGATCTAGTGACCGTGGCCGAAGGTGGCCTCTTCGAGCGCGGCTACTATCTCGCTCATGTGGAGGCTTCGACGCAGCGGACGGTCCACGGTGTGACTGTCACCGTCGATTTCGCGACGGGTCCTCGCGGAAAGAGTGTATCGGTCGACTTCCCGGGAAGCACCGCCGTCCCCGAAAGCGTGCTTCGGACGTCGCTCCCCAAGCCAACCTCGGCGGATTTCTACGAGCTCCTTACGACGAGACGCCCTCGCTTGAAGCAGCTCCTCGAGCTCCGCTACGCGTCCTTTGGCTACCTTTCGGCCCGGATCGGCGAGCCCGAGCGCCAGTTCGACGAGAGGACCGGTGAGCTTCGGGTCACGATCCCGATCGTCGAAGGTTCGCTTTTTCGCGTCGACGGCCTGGAGCTCGAGGGTGTGAGATCCCTCGAAGAAGCCACGCTACGAGCACGCATCCCACTTCAGGACGGAGCCCCGTTCCGTCCCCAGGATTTCGGTCAATCCCGAGCCGCGATCGCGACGTACTATCGCCAGCAGGGGTTCCCCGACGTCAGCGTCACGGCGAGCTTGCTCCAGCGCGATGAGCCGGACCGGCTCGGGGCGCACTACACGATCTCGGAGGGAGCTCGGGCGACGGTGGGAAACGTGACCGTGGCGGGAAACGAAGCAACGAACGAGGGCGTCATCCTCCGCGAGGTTGCGCTGACGCCGGGCGAGCCCATCCGGGTTTCGGAAGTCAACGAGACGCAAAGAAGGCTCTATGAGCTCAGAGCTTTCCGCTCCGCGGAGGTCGTCGTCTCGGATCCGAGCCCCGGTGAGGCGGAGCGGAACGTGACGGTTCGGGTTCAAGAGGCGCCTCCCCTCGCATTCGATTACGGAGCGCGGATCGCAACCGACGGCCTCTTCGAGGTCGTGACCCAAGTGACGTCACCCAACCTTTTCGGGCGTGCCCATCGCGTTGGTTTTCGAACGCTCCTGGGAACGAACCAGCGCACGTTTCGATTCGGCTACCACACACCTTACTTCGCCCGATACAAGCTCGTCACCGACTTCTTCGTCGAACGAGAGATCCTCGAAGAGCCTGCTACGGAGGAGAACCCTGTCGCCTACATCGACCGGACCTGGACCTTCACCGCCCAGCAGCTCAAGAGAATCACCGAACGGTTAGACGTGCAATGGAGCTATGGATTCAATCGCGTGGCGACCGAGCTGGACGACCCCTTCCTGGGACCGACGACCATCGTGAGCAACCGAGGGATCGTGACCACTTCTCTGATATCCGACCGCCGTGACAACGTCGTTCGACCCCACCGAGGAAGATTGACGAGTACGACGTTTCAAGCCTCACACCCGTACGGCGACTCGCCCATCGCTCCCTTCGTCAAACTGTACACGCAGCTCTACACGTTCGTGCCTGTCTCCCGCGACATCGTCTGGGCATCCGGCTATCGGGTCGGCGTCGCCAACAGCTTCGGAGAGAACCTGATCGAAGAGGATCGTTTCCAGGCCGGGGGTCCGAACTCGGTGCGGGGATTCGAGCAGGGCTCGCTCGGCCCGGTCGACGACATCCTCCAGCGGCCGATCGGAGGCGCCGGCCTTCTCGTGTTCAACCAGGAAATCCGGTTTCCCATCGCCTGGCGCCTCAGCGGAGCCGGCTTCTGGGATGCGGGGAACGCTTTCGAAAAGGCTTCCGACTTGAGCCTGACCGACCTGCGCCACAGCGTCGGCGCCGGCGTTCGCCTGGAGCTCGCCTTCGGTCTGATCCGGCTCGACTGGGCTCGAGTGGTCGACCGCCGTCCCGGTGAGCCGGCGTCCCAGTTCATCTTCAGCCTCGGCCACGCATTCTGATCGGGACAGGCGCGCTTGCTCTCTCACCGCCGGTCACGTAGTTTCTCCTCATGAAGAACGAGCTTGCCTTGGCATTCGTGGCCTCTTGTTTCCTCACGGAATCGTCCCTAGCTCAGCCGGCCGAGCTCGTCCTCGTCGGCGGACGGGTGATGGATCCGGAAACGGGGCTCGACGCAATCCGGAACGTCGGGATCGCCGACGGAAGCATCGTCGCCGTGAGCGAGGCGCCGCTCGAAGGCAACGAGGTTCTCGACGTGAGCGGCCTCGTCGTCGCCCCTGGCTTCATCGATCTCCACGCGCACGGACAGGACCCGGTCAGCAACCGGCTCCAGGCCCAGGATGGCGTCACCACCGCGCTCGAGATGGAGATCGGGGTTTATCCCGTCGGATCTTGGCTCGCGTCGAGGGAGGGCACGGCACCGATTCACTTCGGCGCCACGGTCTCCCACGTGGGCGCGCGGGCAAAGCTCATGCATGACGTCGATCTGGGGAGTTGGGCGATGCTCCCTCCCGATTCGACGTTCTCCCTCGAGCACCGGGATTTCGCTTACAGCGAAGCGAGCGCATCACAGCTCGACGAGCTGAAGGCGCTCATGGTGCGCGGGCTCGAGGAAGGGGGGCTCGGCTTCGGTCTGGGCATCACCTACACCCCCGGGGCTTCGCGGGAGGAGATTCTCGCCCTCTTCGAGCTCGCGGCGGCGAATGGCGTTCCGATCTACGTCCACACCCGGGGAGAAGGATCCGGGGGCACGCTGGGGGCCTTTCAGGAGGTCATCGCCGACGCGGCGGTGACGGGCGCCTCGCTGCACATAGTCCACATGAACAGCTCTGCCGGCGAGAGTGCGCGAACGACGCTCGGAATGATCCGGGGTGCTCGAGAGCGTGGTCTCGACGTGACGACCGAGGCCTACCCCTACACCGCCGGTTCCACTCGACTCGAGTCGGCCCTCTTCGATTCCTGGGAGGAACGGAGCGACGAAGACTACGCGAACCTCCAGTGGACCGCGACCGGCGAGCGACTCACGAGCAAGACGTTCGAGATCTATCGTGAGGAGGGAGGCTGGGTCATCATCCACGGAGGACGGACGGAAGAGACGAATGCCTGGATCATCGCTCAGCCCGACGTGATGGTGGCGAGCGACGGAATTCCCTTCCTCTACGGTCCGGCCCATCCGAGGGGTGCGGGGACGTTCGCCCGGATCCTCGGCCACTACAGCCGGGAGCGGGACGTCATCGGGTTGATGCCGGCACTGGCGAAAATGACGTGGTTACCCGCCCGCCGGCTCGAGGACGCTGCGCCGGTAATGAAGAAGAAGGGTCGGGTCCAAGAGAGGATGGACGCCGACTTGACGGTCTTCGACCCCGAGACCATCCTGGACCGCTCGAGCTACGAGGACGGCGACGTTCCGTCGACCGGAATCGCCCACGTGCTCGTATCCGGCACGTTCGTCGTCCGTGATGGCGAGCTCGTCGCGGACGCCCTGCCCGGGCGGGCCATCCGCGGCGAGCGCTGACTCATCCGATCAGAGCTTCGACAGGAAAGACCGCACCGCCGCCGCCTCCGGGGCGTCGGGCGCGAGCTCGATGAACCGCTTCAGATGGGGGATCATCAAGTCCCTCTTGTCGGAGTCCCGGTAAGCCATCCCCAGGTAATAGTGGGCGTAGGCGTGGCCCGGCGCGAGCTTCGTTGCTTTCTCGAGCTCGCGGATGGCACCCTCGCGGTTGTTCTGCTTGGTGTACACCAGACCCAGGCCGAAATGCGCCTCGGCATTGTCAGGGTTCTTGGCGAGCGCCTTTTCCAACGGCTCTTTGGCGCCACCGGTGTCGCCCGAGCGAACGCGCGCCAGGCCGACATAGGTAAGAATTTCCTCGCTATCGGGATTTCCTTCCAGCTCGGACGACAGTACTCGGGCCGCGTCGCCATACTTGCCCTCTTTGTAGAGCTGTATACCCTGGGATTGTGCCCAGGCGGAAGTCGCCAGCAAAGTGAGCCAAATCCATCGTTTCACGGTCGTCGCATCCTTTCGCATCGTGTCCTCCAGAGAAGACAGAATCGGAACTTCCCGAGATTCTGCTCGTGTACAATGCATGAGTTGTGCCATCCGTTCGGCTCAGAGGAACGTCGCGATCTCCTCGAGCTCTTTTTTCGTGATTTTGGGCACACGAGCGCCTTCCGCCGGATAGCCGACGACGAGGATGAGGAACGCTCGCTCGTGCGCCGGACGACCTAGAATCTCGTTCAGGAAACCCATGGGACTCGGGGTATGCGTGAGCGAGACCAGGCCCGCGTTGTGGACGGCAGCAATGAGAAGCCCCGTCGCGATGCCAACCGATTCCGAGACGTAATAGTGCTTGATTTTGCGCCCATCTTTCGCCACTCCGTGACTCTGCGCGAATATCACGATGAGATAGGGTGCGGTCTCGAGAAAAGGCTTGTGCTCGTCGGTTCCCAGAAGGGAGAGCGCCTCCAACCACTCGTCCGGTGCGCGGCCGCCGTAGAACGCACGCTCTTCCTCCTCGGCGGCGCTCCGGATCGCCTTCTTGATCGCCGGCTGGCTGACGACCACGAAGTGCCATGGCTGCTGGTTTGCCCCGCTTGGGGCCGTGGAGGCCGCTCTCAGGCAGTCCTCCACAATCTCTCTCGGTACCGGCCGCGAGGAGAAGTCACGCACGGTGCGACGTCGGGTCAGCTGGTCGTGGAATTCCTTCGCCCGATGTCTCATCGCCTCGAGCGACAGCTCCGTGAATGCGAGAGACTCGAACGCCGGCTTTGTCATCGAACCTACATCTTAACCCCGGGAGAAGCCCGAGTAAGGGTATATTCTCGTACCAACTAACGAGGATAGAAGAAGATGAGACTGCTCGCGCTCGCCATCCTGAGTGGCCTCTCGTGTGCCGGCGTCACGCTCGCGCTGTGCTACCTGCATGGCGGCGGCGGCCTCGGTATCGAGGGGGCCGTCTTGATGCTTTCCGGCACGGCAGGGGTAGTGGGCTTTTTTGCCGGGCTGCTGGCCTTTAACGGGTAGCGGCGCCACTCGATGACACACCGTGGCCATCGACACCGTCCGCGTAAACCGGGCTCGCCCAAGCCGCGCCTCCGTCTGACTGGACCACCCGAACATAGACGTACTCACCGGGCGTCAGACGGGGTAGCTCGATCGTTTCCGAGAGATCGCGGCGGTCGTTGCCGGGAATCGAAAGTACTACGCTTCCGCTGCGAACGATGTCGATGCGATCGACGGGCGCCGTCGCCGCAGCGGCGAAGCGTAGCTCCTGGAATGCTGCGCCTGACGGGGAGACCGAAGAGCCCATCGGCTCGCCGTCGAGCCACATGCGAAGCCAGATGCGCGGTCCGTTCGTAGCGTAAACACGGCGCGCGCGAAGGGCATCGAGAACCGTTTCCCGGGTGACCTCTTCGGCAAAGATCGCCGCGAGTCCTCCGCTCGGCGATGCCAGGTGTGCCAGACCGGGATGTCCATCGTGACTGTCCCCGCTCCCGACGAAACCGAAACGTGCGCCCCGATCGAGGACATCCCGAACGAAGTTGCCTTCCACGGCGCTGTAGATCTTCCCCGGCGAATCGGATGCTTCGCTCGAGCCATGGACGGAAACGATCTCCGTGACCGGCTCGATCGTCGGATCGGGGAGGTAGCTCCAGTCGGTCGACACCGGCCCGCCGGCGGAGTGGTGCGCCACGGTAATCGCCGAGTGACCCTCGAGAGCCTTCCAGAGGAGCGCCGGCGTCTCGTATCGCGGATCGAGAGCACTCAGGATTTCCCCCTCTTCCTCGAAATAGAGTACGTGTCGATGCCCGTGTACCCAGTTGGTCCACTCGTAACCGGTGAGCGCGAGAAACCGACCCGGCTCTTCGAATGCGCGCGCATCGCGTCGGATGCGCTCCCACATCTCGGGGTTCTGATCGATGAAACGCATTCCCCAATGATCGTGATCCGTGAGCGCCACGAGGTCGAGCGCGGCGATGTCCCGCGCGTAGGCGTAGTAGTCCTCGGGCGTTCCCGTGCCATCCGAAAGCTGCGAATGTCCGTGCAGATCACCCCAGAGGATCCGGGGGATGCCTTCGCGCACGACGAGAGGGTTGCTCTCCGCCTCGAGGCCGTTCGCGCTCGCCGCGCGAACGCGGTAGACGCCCGGTTTTTCGACGAGCACCTCGAGGGGCTCACCGGGAATCAGCTCCTTCGGTAGCGGAAGCCCGGCGGCGTCTTCGACCGCTACTTTGTCCTCGAGCTCCACTCCGGCGTTCCCGAGACCATCCAGGACGACGACACGCAGTTTCACCCTGGAGCCCGGCCGCGCCGTACTGGGGAATATCAACAAGAGTCGAGCCGGACCCCCGGCGAGAACGTCGACTCGGGGCGAGTCCTGAAGGAGGGCCCGAACGCCGTCGCCGTCGCCGTCGACCGCAAGCCAGATCGGAGAGTCGCGTTCGGCGAAGCGGTCGACGCGCGCTCCCGAGGGTCCCGCGCCATAAACGATTCGGACCCGCTCGCCTTCCGCCAGGGCTCGTCCGCTGATATGAAAGGCTATCATCCCCCCGGCCGCGAGCACTGGATCGAACACCACCCCGTCGGCATCGGTCGAAGCTTCCGTATATCCCGGCGCGTCGTTCACCTCGTTCTGCGGCGGATCCCAGCCCCAAAATGGGGAGGGCTGCAGGACGATGGCGCCACCGACGTCGATACCGAGCGGCCCGGCTTCGTAGAGAATGTCGAATCGCCGACGTTCGCCGATGATCACCGGCTCGTCGTTCTCGACCCAGGCGCGCCCGCCGGCGTCTGACGGGTGTCTCGCGGCCTCGAGATCCTCACGAAGAGTTCGAAGGGTCTCGAGCTTCGCGTCTCGCGAACGGGAGGGTTCCTCGCTGCAGGCGGCGGCGAAGATAAGGAGCAGAACGAGACCGCGGGAAGACGTGCTTGCAGCCGGAAGGAACATCGCAGGTCCTCGCGAGCAGCGGAAGCCAGACTACCATCTACCTTGTCAAGAAGGCACCAGCCTCAGAAGGTAATGGTCTGGTCTTCGCCACTGATCATGGCAACCACGGGACCACCCGTGGAGATTCGGTTGGCGTCGGCGACGGCCCTTTGAACGTCCGGAGAGGCGAGCGCCTCGTTCAATATCTGCGCCGATGGGAAATGGATCTCGGCGATCCGATAGAAGTGCGGCTTGCCCTGGGGTGACTCGGACAATCTGGTAAGAACCGCCTTCTGAGCCCCGGCCCGAGCCAGGATCGGACCGGCCATCGGTAGGTGCTCCTCAGCATAGGCCTTCTCGAAGGCCGCACTATCCTTCGGATGGGGGTAGCAGACGACGAGCTTTGCTCCAGACATATCACTCCTTTCGCGGTTAACCCTGCGCATTCTCTCACTCAAGCGAGTTATCCACTAGCTCACGCAGTTCCAAACGACGCGCGGGGTCGCACGACCGGACCACTATGGGATCGCGAAAACGGATCCATGAGGGACTGCTGCACCCGTCGATCCATGCGGCCACTCGGTTCGGCCGAAGTCGGCAACTCCGTCTTCTCCGAATGAGCGATCGATCGCCAGTGCGCCAGTCGCCGGATCGATGATAACCATCATGACGCTGTGAAGCATGCCACCATATCCCGTTGCGACGATGCGCCTGCTGCCGGGCTCGAGCGCAATCCAATGCGGCAATCGACCCTCACCGAGACTCAAATAGCTGACTTCCTTCGGACTGCTGGGATCACCGAGATCCAGCGTCACCAATCCATTCCTAGAAGGGACGGTTTGAACCCAATAGGGACCTACGGTAACCGGCAGCGCACAGAGCTCGTCATTGTCGTCGCCGGTAGACGTATTGGATATCTCGAACGTGTGGATGTGTCGAATGCTCGGTAGAGAAGCCGCATAATCGTGAACCTGATACAGCCCGCACAAGAACGTGTTGACAAGAAGTGTTTTCTTATCCGCCATGATCCTCGGTTCGGCCGGAAGCTGATGCTCGAAGCCTCTTGGACCTTTGGGGAGACGCATCGTCTGCAACAGAGTCAAGTCGGACAGTCGCCAAAATTGAATCGAATCGGCTACCAACTTCGCCATCATGTCGGTTGTCGTCGACACCACCAGGTCAACCTCGGGCAAGGGAAGAAGGCTATACGGCCGGACCTCGGGAAAGTCTGCGTCAGCAGCGGATGCCGCGCGAACCAGATTTCCGGACGGCGTTAGCTCAGCGATGCCGCCGGTCGCTTCCCTCGTACCCTGTCCGTTTTGAAAGGTAGCAAGCAGGTTGCCGTTGGAAAGACGTTCGAACGAATGAGGATAGCTGAATTCTCCCATGCTCTCGAAACGAGCCGCGACCGATGGCGCCAACGGATCGTGCAAATCGATGACGAAGCTGTGCCCTGAGCTGAAGCCGTTGACGAAGAGTCGACCATCCGCGGGCATTCGATGCTCGGAATGGTGAGCGCCGGAAGGCATTCCGACTTCGACCGTCCTGAGAACATCGCCATACGCCGGTGACTCTGGATCGGCGTCCAGCACCGCGAGAAAATCACTGTGCTGTGAGTCGGCATCCGCCGCCCAGACGAACAGGTAGTGGCTGTCCGCTGCCAAAGAAGGCAAGCTGAGCAGAGAAAGCGCAGCAGCAAGACAGAGGTTCGCGAATCGCGGCGTCTCAATGACCAGCACGATCATTCTCCTCCCATCGATTGTCCACGTTCTCTGTAACCGGCTGTTGAGGCCCGTCACCCCGAGCTACGCCCCGCGGCGCCGCACAGGTAGCCAGCCTACTAAACTCGCCCTGGCTTCGCCTTTCTGCCAGATGTGTTGAGGGCGACCGCGGCACGGACGAGCGACTTGAACGCGCGCGAGTCAAGCTCCTCACCCTCATGGATATCAATGGCGCGCCTGGCGTTGCCGTCGAGACTGGCGTTGAAAAGACCTTCTGGATCATCGAGAGAGGCTCCCCTGGCGAACGTGATCTTCACCTTGTCCTTGTAGGTCTCGCCGGTGCAGATCATCCCGTCGTGCGACCACACCGGGACGCCCATCGGGTTCGAAGGCTTTCTCCATTTCACCTCCTCGACCGCTTCGGGATCGGCTTGCTTGATGAGAGCGCGAACGCGCCCGAGAATCCTGCCCCGCCAGTCCGAGAGCTCGGCGATTCTCTTGTCAATCAGCTCAGTCGCCGACTGGCCTTCGGTGGAACCCGACCTTTTCATGCGCTTCGTCCTCCGCGAATGGGATTCAGTGATCGCCCAACCCAGCCAGGGATGAGTGGCGTCCAGAAGCCACCGAACTCAACGAAAGTGTCATCGGCCGGGGCGACTCATGATCGCGCCAGTCGCCAACAGCTGCAAGCTCTTCTTAGACGGACCATCGGTTCGAAGCCTCCGGGTCGAACTGAAGTCTGGGACCAATTTGCACAAGCAGAACCTGCCAATATACGGCTCGGGTGCCTGCAAGTGGCGCTTCGTCGTACGTTCCAGTTGGTTCGCCGTCAGTCGACACGTCGATCCGGAGTCCTTCATTGAAGACAAGCTGCAGACCACTCCCCGCTGGCTCGAGCCGATTGAATGTGTACTGGCCGATCTCCTGATCCTCGACAATCTGGATTTC
>DASPGQ010000671.1 GCA_035620555.1 Vicinamibacteria bacterium | reverse complement strand
CGTGATGATCACGATGAGCTTCGAGAACTCGGACCAAACACCCGACGGCGAGACCCCGGCCGATTGCGCCCGCGCCCTCGCGGATGCGGGGGCGGACATCGTCGGTGTCAATTGCCTGCGCAACCCTTCGACCATGCTTCCGCTCGCGGTAATGATGAGACGAGCCGTCGACATCCCCATCGCGACGCAGCCGACCGCGTACCGGACTCCCCCGGACCGGCCGGATTTCACCAGCCTTCCCGAATTTCCCACCGAGCTCGACCCATTCCAGTTGAGCCGTCGAGAGATGGCGGACTATGCGGTGAAGGCCCGGGACCTGAGTATCGGTTACATCGGTGCCTGCTGCGGTGCAGTATCGTGCCACATCCGGCAGATGGCCCTCGCGCTCGGGAAGATCGACGCCGACCGACGGCTATGGAAGACGGGAGCCGAACGTCCCATGTCCGCTTTCGAGTACTACGGGCACGACCGGAAACGCGAGGCATGAAGGGGCGGGGCTTAGAAGGATTCCGATCGCGACGTGCGCTCGTCGTAGGCGAGCCGGATCTTCGCCTCGACGTGCGGATGTCGGCGACAAATCGCCGTGAGGTTCTCGCGCGATAGCTCCAGGAGCTCGGTCATCCTGACCGCCGTCACCGTTGCCGTCCGCGGCTCGCCCGAGAGAACCGCCATCTCGCCGAAAAAGTCCCCGTCCTTCAGGGTGGCGACGACCACTTGCTTCCCGTCACGCTCGACCGTGGCATGAACCTCTCCGGTACTCACGATGAACATGGAGTCGCCGGGATCACCTTCCCGCACGATCGTCTCGCCTTGCTTCGCCACGCGCCGAACCAGCAGGATAGCGACGTCGATGAACTCCGAAGTGCTGAGATCCGAGAAGAGCGGGATGTGGGTCGGCGCGGGCTCTTCCTCCTGCTCCGAGCGTTTCGCCGAAGATCCCACGTCGTCGATGATCGAGTCGATCAGGGAATCGATGTCCTCGCCAAGCGCTCCGAGCAGCGACTCCGCTTCATCGGCGGCGAGAGGGGATTCCGTCTCCCGGTGGAGGGCAAGGACATCGACTTCGTCATTCTCGTGGGCCGCGGGAGTCTCGGTAAGATCGAGAACGATCTCGGGCGATGAGTCGAGAGAGGGCTCCAGACCCGCGTCCTCGAGCAAGATCTCGACCTCCGGCTCGCTCGATTCCTCATCGATACCGACGATCTCGATCTCGTCTTCGTCCTTTGGCTCGGCCGGACCGCCAAGCGCGATTGGCTCCTCACTAAAGCTGGGTGGCTCGTCGGCGAAGGGCTGCGCATCACCGGCGGTGTCCTCCATGTGCTCGAAGCCACCAGCGACGAGCTCCGGCTCCGAAGGAGGCACGACCACGATCGGTTCTTCGGCCGCCGGTTCTTCGGCTTCAGCCGGGGTGGGCTCCGCGGGCGACTCGACGGGCGCATCGCCCAGGTGACTGGCGCCGAACTCCATGGCAAGAGTGTCCTCGAGACTGAGCTCGGGAAGTCTTGCGGTTGTGGCTTCGTCGGCCGTCGGGGTCTCGAATCGGTCGCGAGGAGGCTCCACCTCCGCCGGCTCGACGGGCTTGTCCGGATGGTAGAGCGCCTCGGACAACGCCGCCTGCGACGCCGGGCCCGACGAGCGCATCTCGTTCATCGATGCCAGCTTCTCGTGCACGTCGGTCTGGCTCGGATCGAGCTGCAGGATCTTCTTGTTGATCGCAATCGCGCGGATCATGAACCCCTTGTCGGCGAGCTGATCGGCGACGATGCGATACTGCCGGATCGCTTCGCGTTTACTCCCCGCGAGAACCAGGGTGTCGGCACAGCGGAGTCGAATCTGAGTGTTCTTGGGATCCCTCTTCAGGAGCGCGTTGAACCACTCCATCGAGCCTTTGTAGTCACGCTTCTGGAGACAAGCTTGGATCTCGGCGAAGGGATCTTTCCGCCTCTTGCGAAAGGCCATGAATAAAAAATGGTATCACGAAGCGCCGAATGGTACTCGCGTCGGGGCGACGAAGAGCTACAGCCCGCCTTTCTCTCCAGAGAGCTCAATGCCGTGGCGGGACCCGTAGTCGATCGTGCCGCCACGGCTCGGGCTGCTTACGGCGCGGCAAGCGCGCCGGGCTCGCTCCGCTCGCGCAGGGTGGGCCGAGTTTTTCATCACCCTGCCAGGGCCGGCAGGTCGGCCTTGCCGGGTCGAAAGCACCTCTGCTAAACTGCCCCGCCGGAATCATTATCGTTTGCCAACCGACTTCGATTGAACCGGGTACTGGCCTGGCGAAAGCGATTCGAGATGCGGTTTCCCGGAAGCAAGCTCCTCTCACAAGACCTCTCGACGAGGACCACGCCCTTCGACAGCATCGTGCGGCATTGCGAGGACGTCAATCTCTCCGGATACGTCGAGATTACGCTTCCCGACGCCGAGGGTCTGATCCTTTTCTACATCGGGGAGCAGATCAACATCATTTTCCGCTTGGGGATGAACAAATTCTTCCTCGGAAACGAAGCGACCTTGAGGCTTCGCAACGCCGCGGAGTTGAAGGAGGGCAAGATCTCGATCTACGAGCTGCCCCTCGACATGGCTCACATGCTGCGCGGCTTGTCCAACCGCAAGGAGATCTTCGCCCAAATCTTCGCCTCGGATCCGCTGCGGGATCTCCTGAAACGGCTCGAGAAGGAGGGCCACACCGGCTCTCTCGAGGTGCTGACGAACAAGGGCACGGGGATGATTCTCCAGGTGCGGGGGCGCTTCTCCAACGCCTACCTGGAGACCGAGGGCGGCGCGACATTCGAAAAGAAGGAAGCGCTCAACAAGATCCTCGAGATCCTGGATCGCGACGACACGTCGGCGAAAGTCTTCCAATCCGACTTTTCTCCCGACATCTGGAAGTCGCGGCAGCAGGGAGCCAAGGGGCGCACGAGCCGTCTCCAGGAAATGCTGGAGCAGAGCGGGCCGGTGTCCACGAAGAGTCTCGCCACCGAGCCTCCGCTCGTCCACCCGCAGGATCTCGGCCTTCCCCCTTCCAGCGAGGCCGATCGCAAACCGATACAGCAACAGATCCTCGGGGAGATCCGCGAGCAGACTCCCTCGCTTCTCGCAGCGTTTTTCTTCGATCTCGACTCGGAGGAGATCGACTCCGCGGTGGTCACCGCTCCCGAGGAGACCGCCGATCGGCTGATCGTGGACAAGCTCCCCGCCTTCGTGCACTACCTCGAGAACCTCGCGGCCATGAGGGGAGACGATCACATCGAGATCCTCTCGATGAGCACCGAGAACTTCTACCTGATCGTCAAATGCATTCAGGAGACGAACGAGGGCATCGCCCTCATCACCGATCTGAGCCAGCCCATTACGCTTGCGAGCTCCCTGCTCCTCAATTGTTCCCACCGCTACTTGACGATGGTGGCGGGCGCCGCCGTATGAGCTCGGCGTAGAGTCGGATTTGTTCCTCACGCTAGAAGGCATCGAAGGCTGCGGGAAGTCCACCCAGGCCCGACTCCTTGCGAGACGTCTTCGCCGTGAAGGCCATCCGTCGCTGCTGACCCGGGAGCCGGGCGGAACCTCGATCGGCCGTCAGATCCGCCAAGTGATCCTGAGCACGAAAAATCACGGGATGAGTGCCGAGGCCGAGCTCGGACTCTACTTCTCCGACCGGGCTCAGCACCTGCGCGAGGTGGTGTGGCCGGCGCTCGAGGCGGGATTGATCGTCGTCTGCGACCGTTTCACCGACTCCACCATCGCCTACCAGGGGTACGGAAGAGGACTTCCGCTGCGGCGCATTCGCTCCATCGACAAGGCTCTCACCGGGGGGTTTCGTCCCGACATCACACTGCTCTTCGATCTCGCCCCGGCCCAGGGACTGCGACGCGCCCGCAGCCGAAACCGCGCCAGCGTCTCGAGGAGTCGCGAGGGGCGCTTCGAGGAGGAGGATCTGCAGTTTCACGAACGCGTGCGCGCGGGCTATCTGGGAATGGCCCGTCGCGAATCGAAACGCTTTCTCGTCGTCCCCGCCGACGGCAGCCGAGCGAGAGTACACGAGCTCGTCTGGGAACGACTTCGGAGACGCCGTGTCGTTTGATGCGCTCCGGGGGAATGCGCGCCTGATCGCACTGCTCGAGAGCATCGCGCGATCGGGAAACGTGCCCCCGAGCCTCTTGTTCACCGGTCCCCCCGGGGTGGGTAAGTTGCGGGCGGCGATCACGCTGGCTCAGGCTCTGAACTGCAAAGTCTCCGGGGGGAACGGCTGCGGCGCATGCCCGGTCTGCTCCCGGATCGAGCGCGGCGAGTACCCGGACGTGCGAATCGTGCGTCCCGAGGGGGCCGGGGGGCAAATCAAAGTCGAGGCGGTCCGTCTCATCGCTTCGGAGATGCCGTTTCGGCCCTTCGAGGGACGGATGCGCGTCGGCATCATAGCGGACGCGGACCGTCTGAATCCGAGTGCGGCCAATACCATTCTGAAGACGCTCGAGGAGCCACCTCCTTGGGCCGTGCTGGTGCTCGTGACCTCGAACCTGGCGGCAATCCTTCCGACCCTCGTGTCCCGCTGTCAGATCTTCCGCTTCGCGCCACTCTCGACCGAAGAGGTCGCCGACCTCCTGAGACGGGAGCACGACCTGTCGGAGTCCCAGGCCCGCCTGCTCGCTGCTTTGTCGCAAGGAAGCGTCTCGAGGGCACTTTCGCTGAACGACGAGCCCTTCTCCGATCTCCGCGACGAGGCGTTTCGTCTCGCCGAGATCGTCGCTGAAGGAAAACCCGAGAGGGAGCTCGTGGCCCTGTCCGAGTCACTCTCGAAGGAGAGCCGGCTCCAGCTCCTGTTGAATCTCCTTCTTGGGGTGGTTCGGGACGTCGCCACCCACCTGGCGGGCGGCGTCCCCGTCCACGTCGATCGGACGGCCGATCTGGATCGACTGTCGGCGAAAGCGCCGCTGGGCGTTTGGATTCAGGCGTACTCGCTCGTCGAAGGCGGCCTCGAGGATTTGAGAGACCGCTATTTGAACAAGCGCATCACTTCGGGACGATTGATTCACGAGCTCAACCGCTTGCGGAACGCGTGATTCCGCGGGTTTGCTTTGCCCGGCCCCCATTTGATAAACTTTTCTTACTGTAGCTATCGCAAAATAACTAGTGCAATTTCTCCAAAAAAACGCCTGCCCCTAGGCCATTCAGGGTCACGAGTCGTCGGCTTACCGGCAGGTCCATAAGAGACAGGAAGACGCGGTACTCCGCGCTGGGCGGGAGGGTGCCTTTCCGAATTGGGTTTTTCCTGAATCGAGAACCGAGGTAACACGCCGTGAACCGCAAGCTGATTCGGCCGAATTTGACCGACCTGAAGGACCAGATGGCTCCCAAGGGCCCGCCGCGGCCGAGGCGAGTACCTCCCGAGCAGACCAACGCCGAAAGCTTCTACTATCTCAAGCAGATGAACAACAAGACCCCGATGGTAGTGGTCCTGCAGGACGGGGAAGAGATACGGGGCGTCATCGAGTGGTACGACAAGAACTGCTTGAAGCTAAACCGCAACGATCAACCCAACGTGCTTCTGTTGAAGCACAACATCAAGTACATCTACAAGGAATCCGAGGCCGAGAACGGCGCCGAGCGCTAAGCAACTACTACCGATTTCGCTCCTTGAGGGCGGCTTCGATGTCCCGCTTCACGTCTCGCTCCCGCGCCGCGCGGCGCTGGTCGTGCAGTCGCTTCCCGCGGGCGAGAGCGATCTCGACCTTGAGCCGCCCGTTCTTGAAGTAGAGGCGAGTCGGTATCAGGGTCAATCCCCTTTCGGTAATCTTCCCGATCAGCCGTCTGAGCTCTCGCTTGTGGAGCAGCAGCTTGCGGGGTCGCTCCGGCTCATGGTTCTCGAACGAGCCGTGCGAGTAAGGACTGATCCGGATCTGAAACAGGAACAGCTCGCCGTCCCGGGGCGCCGCGTATCCGTCTTTGAGGTTCACGCGCCCCTCGCGGGCCGCCTTCACTTCGGTACCCACCAGCACGAGTCCGGCTTCGAATCGCTCGAGAAGCTCGTAGTCGTGAGTGGCCTTGCGGTTTACGGCGACGACCCGGGCCGCCTCGGAGTCGATATCCCGCGATTTCATGAAATCTCCTGGAAGAAACCGACGCCCGTACGGGTATCCGGAATGGGGAAGCGGCTTGACTGCAACGGCGCCGGGCCTTAGTCATGTTATACTATACTTTAGCTTTCGCTCGTAACCCTATGGAGAATAGAGATTAACTCCGTTCGCACAACATCGTGGCGCCACGAGCCGATATGATTCGGACAGATTGGGTTCTCGCGCCCCCGGGTTCGTCGAGCGTCTCCGCTGCCGACTCCAACGTGAATGCGAGCTGACGGTCGATGTCGCAATTCGTCGCGAAAGTGGGAACCTCGGCGGGTGATATCGAGGAGCATGCCTTCACGGCGGACAGCGAGCTTGCGCTGCGGAGCGAGCTTTCCGATAGGGGATACCACGTCTTCTGGATCCGCCGGAGTCTGGGAGTGCCGTCTTTGCGCACGCTCCTCACGCGCGGCCGGCAGCGTATCACGCAGACGGAGTTCACGCTCTTCAACCAGGAGCTCGCGGCTCTTCTGAGAGCCGGCCTGCCGCTCGTGCAGTCACTCGACATCATGCTCGAGCGCATGAAGAACCCGTTGTTCCGGCAGGTGCTCCAGGATGTCCGCGACAAGGTGAAATCGGGTACCGCGCTCTCGGACGCTTTCCGATCTCACGGCACGCTCTTCCCCAGCATCTATTCCGCCTCGTTGATGGCGGGAGAGAAGAGCGGAGGGCTGGAGGAAGTGATCCAGCGCTACGTCAAGTACCTCAAGCTCACCGAAGGCACCAAGAAGAAAGTCGTGGCGGCGCTCGTCTACCCGGCCTTTCTCTTCGTGTCGCTCATCTTCGCGGCCGCGTTTCTGTTGCTCTGGGTCGTGCCACGATTCGCCGGATTCTTCGAAGGGTTCGACGCCGACCTCCCGATCTTGACCCGGGTGCTCCTCGCGATAGCGAACACCTTACGCGCGCACATCGTCATCATCCTCCTCGTGCTCGCAGGGGGAGGCGGCTTTTTCTACTTCTGGTCGAAGCGGGAAGGCTCGAAGCGCATCATCGACCGAATGACGCTCAAGCTCCCTTTTCTCGGCCACGTGCTCCATGTTTTCGCGACCTCCCAGCTCACGCGCTCGCTCGGAACGCTTCTCTCCGGGGGGATTCCCCTGGTTCAGGCGATCGACATCGCGGCATCCTCGATCGGCAATCGACACGTCGGCGCCGCCGTCCGCCCGGTCGCGGCTCGGGTGCGTGAAGGCAAGGCCTTCTCCTCGAGCCTCGAGGAGACCAAAGAGTTTTCCAACCTCACGATCGAGATGGTCAAGGTCGGGGAGAACACCGGGGGTCTCGCGGAGATGCTCCACAGCGTCGCCGACTTCGCCGACGAGGAGATCGACAACCGCCTCACCCTCATGCTGTCCATGCTCGCGCCGGTGGTACTCTTGTTCATGGGGGGCCTCGTGGCTCTGATACTCCTCTCCATCTACTTGCCCATGTTCGACCTCATCAACGCGGCGCGGCAGGGGTTGTAGATGTCATCGCTCGAGCCAGAAGCCATATCGCTCTCTCCCGAGGAGTCACAGGCTCGCGAGGAAGCGGATGCGAGACAGCTCGCCGACAGGTGTCGGATCAGCTTCATCGACCTTTCGAGCTTCCAGCCCGACCAGGAGCTGTTTCGAAGCGTTCCCGTCGACCTCATGTTTCGCTACAACTTCCTCCCCTACAAGAAGGAGGAGGGAAAGCTCGTCGTCGTCACCGCCGATCCCACCAACGTCCCGGCGCTCGACGAGCTGGCCACCGTGCTCAAGATGCCGATTCGCGCCGCCGTGGGCACGAACTCCGCCATCCAGGAGCTTCTCAAGAAGAGCCAGAGCGCGCAGCGCG
>DASPGQ010000670.1 GCA_035620555.1 Vicinamibacteria bacterium | reverse complement strand
CCTCGATGACGGAAAACTCGAGCTCGATCGGACAAGAAGAGGCAGTTCAGTGACTTGGAAGGAAGTGTGATTCCCTTCACGCGTCATGTCGACGCGATCGGGGACGATCCGCCCGGCCCCTTGAAAGAGGTCATAGCGATCGGTTCAGCAACCGTTGCGCTCCGAGCGGCTCTTCCGCAAGCTCGCCTCGCTGAGGGTATGCGCAACGTGCGCACCCCTCGGTTTTGTCGAGAGTGCTATAGTAATTTGAGCCAAGAAATGAGCCGCAGGATTCAAGCAGTCCTTCTCCTGGCTGCGGTTGTCTCTTACCCCACAGGTTTCGTGCCCGGCTACGAGACCGTGTCGCGGAACGACGGGGGTTATTGGCTGGGCGAAGCGCGACATCCTTCGCCCGACGTCGTATCCCAATTCGCTCCCAAGACTCCCGCGCGGACGGCTTCGTTCGAGTTCGTTCCCCCTCAGGAGAAGCTGCTCCACCAGAAGCCGTTCTCGAAGTCTTGGAGCCTCGCATCCAGGCTCGGGGCAGGCTCTCGCCTCATTCGCGCTCCTCCGCACCTCTAACCTTCCGTCCCCTCGCGACCTGACACGATTCTGAGCTTTCCAACCGGAGAGCCGGTCGGGTGGGTCTTTGCGTTAGCAGCTGGCCGAAAGGTGTGTATGAGCTTGAAAGTTGCTTCTCTCATGAAACAGGTCCCCTTGCCCTCCGAGATGAGGACGGGTGCCGACGGCCTCATGGATCGGACCACGGCCCAGTCCACCGTCAACCACGACTGCGCTTTTGCTCTCGAGCAAGCCCTCGAAATCAAGGACAGCGCGCCGGACTGCGAGCTCTTCGTGGTTTCCATGGGGCCTCCGAGCTTCGAGCAGTCGCTGCGCAAGGCCATCTCCATGGGCTTCGACCGCGCCTGCCTCCTTTCCGATCGAAGGCTTGGGGGCTCGGATACCTTTGCCACCGGGCTTGCCCTTGCCGCCTTTCTGCGGAAACTCGGCTTCGAGAAGGAGTGCGGGGAGCCATTCATTGTCTTCGCCGGGCGTCAAACCAGCGACGGCGACACCGCCCACGTTCCCTCTCAGGTGGCGGAAGGTCTCGGCATTCCCCAGGCGACCTTCGCCGAGGAAATCACCTACCGCGGTGATCACCTCCTCGTCCGTCGGATCGTGGAAGGGGGGCATCAGGTCCTTCGCGTTCCTCTACCGGCCGTGATCTCGGTCGCTCCTACGGCGCGTCCTCTGCGGCGTCCTTCGATCAAGGGTCTCATGCGGTCGAAGAAAGCTTTCGTCGAGACGTGGAACATCGACCAAATCGGATTGCGCGCCGATGAAGTCGGCATCGATGGCTCGCCCACGATCGTGGCCAAGGTGGTCACCATGGCGCGTACGCGACCGGAGGCCGTCATGCTGTCCGGCCCAGCTCGCGAATCGGTCGATGGCCTAGTTTATGCGCTCGAAAGAAGGCCCCGATGAGTGAAGGATACCCCCGGGTCGACTTTCGAAACGGAGCGAGGGGCATTCTCACCTGGGTCGAAGTCCACGGAACCAGGCCCGTCCCGGCATCGCTCGAGATCCTGAGACCCGCGCGAGAGCTTGCCGACAAGCTCGCGACCGAAGTCACCTCGGTTCTCATCGGAAGCGGTGTGGGCGCGACGGCCCGCGAGGTGATCGCTCACGGCGCCGACCGGGTCATCGTCGTGGACGATCCGCGGCTCGCCGAGTATCTCGTGCTTCCCTATGCCTCCGTCTTCTCCGAGATCATCCGGAGCCACCGGCCGGAGATCGCGCTTTTCGGCGCCACCACCTCGGGGCGCGAGCTCGCTCCTCGAATCGCGAGCCGCGTTCGGGCGGGCGTCACGGCAGACTGTACGCATCTCGAAGTGGGAGATTTCTTGTGGAAGCGGCGGAAGACGATCATGCACCCGTGCCTCGAAGCCATTCGCCCGAGCTACGGCGAGAGCAAGCTCGCGACCATCGTCGGCTTCTGGTGCCCTCAAATGGCGACGGCGCGACCGGGCGCATTTGCGCCCCTGCCTGCCGATCCCGCGCGGCGCGGTGAGATCCTGGAGCTTATGCCCCGCCTCGCGCCCGACGACTTCAGCGTTTCGATTCTGGAGACGGTTCGGGCCGCCCGCGGCGCCGACGGTCTCTTTTCCGCCGAGGTCATCGTCACCGGAGGTCGGCCATGCGGCGAGCTCGATTCCTTCGAACTGGTGCGCTCCCTGGTACGGGTTCTCCAAGAAAGAGGAGTGCGCTCCGAGTGGGGCGCTTCGAGACAAGCAGTGGACGCGGGCTACGTGCCTCACGAGCGACAGATCGGGCAGACGGGAAAGACCGTCCGTCCCAAGATTTATGTCGCCGTCGCGGTTTCCGGTGCGGTCCAGCACCTCGCTGGAATGAAGGAGTCCGGGTCGGTCGTCGCGATCAACAAGGATCCCGCTGCACCGATCTTCAAGAACGCGGACTTCGGGATCGTCGGTGACTACCGGGAAGTCCTTCCCCTTCTGGTCGAACGGGTGCGCTCGGGCTTCCTCTTTGGTCTTGCCGTCCCGCATCCGACCGGGGCCGAGCTCGAGACGGCAAGGACGGCGTAGTGGACTCTATCGTCGTCGGGTTCGAGCTCATGGCCCACGTGGATGAGACTCTCATCCGTTTCGTTCACGAGTACGGGGCGTGGACCTACGCGGTTTTGTTCCTCGTCATCTTCTGCGAGACGGGGCTCGTCGCCACACCGTTTCTTCCAGGAGATTCGCTTCTCTTCTCGGCTGGCGCACTGGCGGCAGCGGGCGCGCTCGACCTGTTCTCGCTGTGCGCGCTTCTGAGTCTCGCTGCGGTCGCCGGGGACGCCGCCAACTACGCCTTTGGAAGGACGGTGGTCGCGCGCTGGCTTTCTCGCTCGAGGCTCGTCAATCGAAGCCACCTCGCCCGAGCGGAGAGTTTCTATCGAACGCACGGGGGGAAAGCCATCGTTCTCGCCCGCTTCGCGCCCATCCTCAGGACCTTCGCCCCGTTCGTCGCCGGCATGGCGCGGATGCGCTATGAGCGGTTCCTGGTTTTCAACCTCCTCGGGGGTGTTGGCTGGGTTGGTCTTTGCGCTGGCTTCGGGTACCTGTTCGGAAATCTCCCGGTCGTGAAAGAGAATTTCACCGCGGTCCTGATCGCGATCGTTCTGGTCTCGTTGCTTCCCGCGGTCGCGGGCCTCGTTCGCGATCGTCGGGAGGTGCTATGACTCTCTGGATCGGGGCTTGCTTTCTCGGGGTAGCATTCTACCGGACGGATCGATCGAGGGGTTCATGAGTCCGGTTGCTGTCACGCTCCTTTGTTTCGTCGCGTACGGCCTCGGTTACCGCTTTC
>DASPGQ010000669.1 GCA_035620555.1 Vicinamibacteria bacterium | reverse complement strand
CCAGTACGCCAATGAGTCGGTGCTGGAGTACAGCGGTCTCGGTGCCGGAGACGTCGCCCGGGACGACTTTCGCTTGCGAATCTTTCATCCCGAGGACCTCGAGCGCTTGGGGGAACAACGCCGGCAGGGATTCGAGAAGGGTGCGCCCTTCGAATTGGAGATGCGAGCCCGCCGGAAGGACGGGCAGTTCCGGTGGTTCCTCATTTATTACAAGCCGCTGGTGGACGAACGAGGTCGCATTCTCCGCTGGTACGCGACCGGTACGGATATCGACGATCGGAAACGCGCGGAAGAGCGGATACGCAACGAGAACCGCGTCTTGCGCGAGGAGATCAACCGCGCCTCCATGTTCGAAGAAATCGTCGGCTCTTCGGACGCGCTCCGCAAGGTTCTCGTTCAGCTGGAAAAGGTAGCACCGACGGACTCCACGGTGCTCATCACCGGCGAAACGGGGACGGGCAAGGAGCTCGTGGCCCGCGCGATTCACAAGCGCTCGGCGCGCTCGGCGCGGGCCTTCGTCAGCATCCACTGCGCCGCGGTGCCCGCATCACTCATCACGTCCGAATTGTTCGGTCATGAGCGCGGTGCCTTCACCGGCGCCCTCCAGCAAAGGAAAGGGGCGTTCGAGCTCGCGGATGGGGGGACGATCTTTCTCGACGAGGTCGGCGAGCTGCCCGCCGATACCCAGGTGGCCCTGTTGCGTGTGTTGCAGGAGCGGGAGTTCCAACGGATTGGCGGCAGCCGGCCGATTCGAGTCGACGTGCGCGTGATTGCCGCCACGAATCGCGACCTGCAGGCCGCGGTGGTCGAAAGGTCGTTCCGGCCCGACCTGTTCTATCGCTTGAACGTGCTCCCGCTCGAAGTGCCGGCGCTCCGCAAGCGTCCGGCTGATATCCCACTTCTGGTGGAGTACTTCGTCTACCGGTTCGCCAAGCGCGCGGGCAAGAAAATCACCGGCATTGAACGAGAGGCCCTCGATCTGCTGCAGTCCTATCCCTGGCCGGGAAATGTCCGCGAGCTTCAGAACGTCATCGAGCGCGCGGTGATCCTTTGCGACAGTGAACGGTTGTCCGTCGATGAAAGCTGGCTGATCGGGCGGTCCACCGTCCAGTCCCCTGTCCAGCGGCCGCTCGACAACGAGCTTCGATCGCGTGAGCGAGCCATGGTCGAGGCGGCGCTCATGGAGAGCAAAGGCCGCGTCTCGGGACCGTCCGGCGCGGCCGCGAAACTGGGTATTCCGCGATCGACTCTCGAGTCCAGGATCCGGTCTCTCGGACTCAACAAGCACCGTTTCAAGGCGAGCCCACCTCAGGACTAAGGGCACCGCGCCTGGCGAAAACTCGCCAATTGGCGGAACCTCGTCATCGTCAATCGTTCGCCCCTCCGTCTATGCAGTCACTTAGCGCTGGCGCGGGAATTGCTCTCTTCGCTACGACCCAGGGAGGCGAAACCATATGACCACTGAAATGAAGGCTTTGTTCACCACGATTGCACTCGGTATAGCGTTGACAGGACGTGGGGCGGGCGCGCAACCGTCGGTGCCCTCGACGTTCAAGACCGAGACCATCGCGACCGCCTCTGGAGCGGATATCTTCGTTCGGTCGGGCGGGTCGGGACCCGTGGCCCTGCTCATTCACGGTTACGCCAACACGGGCGACATGTGGGGACCGCTGGCCGCCGAGCTGGAAAAGACTCACACCGTGATCATTCCCGACCTCCGCGGGATGGGACGCTCATCTCATCGGGAAGTCGGCTACGACAAGAAGACTCAAGCCGCGGATATCCGTGCCGTGGTCACCGCCCTCGGAAAGGACCGTGCCGCGGTGGTTGGGCACGACATCGGCAACATGGTCGCTTACGCCTACGCCGCGCGATACCCGGAGACGGTCGATCGCCTGGTCGTGATGGATGCACCGATCCCCGGCATCGATCCCTGGGACGAGATCATCCGCAGTCCGGCTCTCTGGCACTTTTCCTTCGGAGGTCCCGACGCCGAGCGGCTGGTCGAGGGTCGCGAGCGCATCTTCCTCGATCGCTTCTGGAACGAGTTTGCGGCGGATCCCTCCAAGATAGACGAGGCCACTCGCGGACATTATGCCGCGCTCTATGCGCAGCCGGGGGCGATGCGCGCCGGGTTCGCTCAGTTCGCGGCCTTTTCGAAGGATGCGGAAGACAACAGAATCTCCCAGCAGACCAAGCTGACCATGCCGGTCCTGGCCGTGGGCGGAGAGAAATCCTTCGGTCGGGTCATGGCGGTGGTCATGCGCAACGCTGCGACCGATGTGCGCGAAGCCATCGTTCCGGGAGCCGGGCACTGGTTGATGGAGGAGAATACGGCGGTGACCGTGGCGCTCGTCCGCGATTTTCTCGATGAGCGCCAACCCGGAGCCGGTGAGCGCCGGACCACGCCCGAGGAATTCGAGTTCTCCGAGGGAACCGGCCCGGGCACGGGAACCTCCGGGGCCACCGGCATCCGGACGGCCGTCCTGAAGGGGGATCCGGATCGGCCAGGTCTCTACACAATCATGCTGTACGTCCCGGCCAATACCAGGATCGCGGCACACGATCATCCGGACGATCGCGTTGCCACCGTCGTCTCGGGAACCTGGTACCTCGGCTACGGCCCTCGGTTCGAGGCTTCTGATCTGAAAGAGCTACCGGCGGGAAGCTACTACACCGAACCGCCCCATCGCGCCCATTTTGCCGAGACCCGCGCCGAACCGGTGGTCGTGCAAATAACGGGTTTCGGACCCTCGGGCACCGAGTACCTCGACGCCGGCTCGGGCCCACGGCGTCCCTGCGGTAGCGACGCGGAGCATTGCCGTTGACATACCGAATTCACCGCTCGGGGAGCGCATGGGAGGTGACCTTTTCTCTGAGTGGTGCGATGGACAGCG
>DASPGQ010000668.1 GCA_035620555.1 Vicinamibacteria bacterium | reverse complement strand
CGCCGTCGATGACGAGAATTCGTCTCGCACAAAGCTCCTCGAGCCTGGCGATTTGCGATGAGCGTGCTGCCTCCGTCATGGATACGGTGATAACAACTTCGCTCGCCGGGCGCAAGCGGAGGTCGGGTAGTGTGATAAGTTTCCCCGCGTTTTGAAGTTCCACCACCGCGTGGGAATCGGTCTGGTGGCGGGCACCGTCGTGGGCGCGCTCTTCGGAGAGCCGGCCGCGGTCTTCGAGCCTCTCGGCACGTTGTTCGTGAAGGCAATCCGGATGGTGGTCGTCCCTCTGGTGGCGACCTCCCTGGTGATGGTGATCGCCGGACTTCCCGGGCGTGCCGCTTTCGGCCGCATAGGCTTGAGGGCGTTCGGTTTCTTGCTGGGGAGCCTCGTGGCAGCCCTGCTCATCGGGATCTTCTTCGGTCTCTCCCTGGCACCCGGACGGGCGCTCAGCGGCGAAGCGCGAGCGAGCCTGCTTGCCTCACAGGGCATGCCGGAGATCGATGCCGACGGGCCCCGTCCATCGCTCATAGACCTCGCCCTGGGGATCATTCCCGACAATCCCGTTCGCGCGATGGTCGAGGGGAACATTCTCCAGGTGCTCGTGGTCTCGATCCTTCTGGGTCTGGCCGCGAGCGCGCTTCCCGAGCCGCGTCGCAATCCGCTCGTCGAAGTCGCCAGAAGCCTGGCCGAGGCCCTCTACAAGCTGACGGCATGGATCCTGGAGCTCGCGCCCTTCGGTGTCTTTGGTCTCATGGCAACCGTCGTGGGGCGGACGGGTCTCGGGGTGCTCGTCACGCTCGCAACCTACGTCGGCGTCGTCCTGATCGCGCTCGCCGCGCATGTGATCCTCGTCTACGGTGGCGTGCTGGGCCTCGTGGCGCGAGGAAAGATCCGTCGTTTGCTCGCTGCCGCCCGGCCCCCGGCGCTCATCACGTTCGTCACCTGCTCGACCGCGGCAGCTCTGCCCGTCTCGTTGCGGTCGATGCAAGACGAGGGAGGGGTATCCGAGCGCGTGGCCAGCTTCGTGCTTCCGCTCGGGGCCGCGATCGGCCGCGATGGAAGCGCCATCTACCAAGCCATCTCGGTGCTCTTCATCGCTCAGGTGTACGGGGTCGGCTTGGCGGCGCACGACCTCGTGACGCTCGTGGTGACGGCGATGCTGTCGGCGCTCGCCGTAGCCTCGGTACCTGCGGCGAGCTTCGTGAACCTCACGATCATTCTCTCCGCGCTGGGACTTCCACTCGAGGGCGGAGCGCTCGTGCTCGGAGTCGAGCGGCCGCTCGACATGGTGCGCTCGACGACGAATCTGCTTGGCCATCTCGTCAACGCTGCCTTCGTGGATTCCGCCGAGATCGCCGAGGTTTAATTTTTTGACGGGCCAAGGGGGACTTTCCCTCACGATCGCAGTCTCTTCGTCGTGAAGAAGCGGACGCCCCCGGCGTCCACGAAGGGCTTCGCTGCGGTGTCCGCGGACCGGATACCGGGAGGCGTATCCGGAGAACCGAACCGCGGCTTGGCAGCTTTCTTGCACTCGAAGCGGCCGTGGACCGGGAAGCTCTCGTTCGCGATTCCGTGTCGCTCGTCGAGCGGCTCGCCCTCGCCATGGCCGGCCACGTCGCCGGGCAGGTCGAGCTCGCGGATCTGATTCAGTCGGGGTTCGTGGGGCTGCTCGATGCCGCGTCCAAGTTCGACCGGAACAAGGGAGCGCGTTTTTCGACCTATGCGGAGTTCCGCATCAAGGGCGCCATGCTCGACAGTCTTCGAAGCCTGGACTGGGCGCCTCGATCGGTGCGTCGAGTGAGGCGGCGTTTGGAAACGCTGGAACGTCGTCTCGAAGCCAGCCTCGGACGGCCACCTCGCGAGGAGGAGGTCGCGGACGGCCTCGGCGTGGCGTTGGCCGAGCTGAGGAGAACCAGAGAGCGCATCCGTCGAGCGGAATCCGCATACCAGCACAACGTGCCCGTGGAGGAGTTCATCTCCACCGTGTCGGATCCGAATGCCGTCGATCCACATGAGATGCTCGAGCGACTCGAGGCCGAGTCTCTTCTCGCACGCTCGATTCAAGACCTGCCCGAGCGGGAGCGGCTGATACTGTCGCTCTACTATTACGATGAGCTTACGATGAGGCAGGTGGGAGCCATTCTCGGCGTGAACGAGTCCCGCATCTCGCAGATCCACTCGAGGGTGCTCTCGAAGCTGAGACTGAGTCTCGCCCGAGGCGACCAGAACCCGCCTCTCACACCACGTCGCCAGGGGTCGTCCGGCCCCAAGATGCGTCGCCAGAGGCCTCAGCGGAGAGTGAAGTCGGGCGGACTGGCAGGCTGATAAAAAAGTACAATCCAGCCTGCGCGAGCGGAGCGAGCTCGGCGCGCTGGCCGCGCCGTAAGCAGCCCGAGCCGTGGCGGCACGAGCGATTACGGGTCCCGTCACGGCATTGAACACACTAGAAAGCGCCAGCTCTGTTAACATCGCTGTCGAAGAGGAGCTCGCATGATCTGCCACATCGTTCTCGTTCGCCTGAAGCAGGGCGTGTCGGAAGCCGATGGAAGAGAGTTCATGACTCGAGCCGAGAGGTTGCTCGGCTCCATTCCCGCCGTCCGCAACCTCCGGATCGGGAGGGGACTCGGAGTGAAGTCGGAGCGCGAGCATCCCATCGCGATCGTAATGGACTTCGAAGACGAGACCGCTCTCGAGAGCTACCAGATCCATCCCGATCATCAGCGCTTCGTCAGCGATATCCTGGGCCCTATCCAGGACGACAAGCGCGTCTACGACTATAGAGTTTAGATCGAGAACTCAGTTGGAGCGCTAGATATGCAGCAGCAGGTGAGCCTTTTGGGCAGGATCGACGCTGTCCTCTACGAGCCGCGAAAAATACCAGCCGTGCTTGTTCAGGAGTCCCACACCTGACAGCTTGCGCTCCTGCATCTCGAACCCGGGGAAGAGAGCGGTCCTCGCCAGAAGGAACTGTGAACGAACGGTGTCGTGCTTGCGTTTGACCGCCTTCAACGCTTTGCCTTCGAGCTCCTTCAGCAAATGAAAGAGCTTGCCTCGGGTGGACTTCACCGAAGGCACGAGCGTCGGATCGACCTCGGCGAGATCACGGCCGATGGCGCTGGTGATCTCCTGAACACAGCGACGCGCCCGAGCGAGGTCCTCCTCGAGCTGGGGCGGGGTGTAGCGCTGCAGGATCTCGTTCAACAATGACTCGTCGTTCGCGGAAAGCCGCGTCACGTCGAGATCGTAGCGGGAGAGAAAGCGCGACTGGGCGCGCTCGACCACGGTGAAGCTCGCTCGACAAGCGACAAGGGGCATCGAAACCCCGAAGTGCTCGTATACTCCCTTGAGCTGCGCGAAGTAGGCGAGCTCGTTGGGTCCGGCGACGTAGGCAAGCGTAGGCAATAGACTGTCCTGGTACAAAGGGCGGAGGAGAACGTTCGGACTGAAGCACTCCGCTTCTTCCCGCACTCTTCTTGCGGCTTCGTCCCGAGCGACGGGATTCCCGTTTCCCGGGACCACCAGAGATCCGTTCTCGATGCCGATGGGCTCGCGAAACGGCTTGGCGTAGAACAGGTTGAGCTGAGATTCGGTGGGGTTGACTTGGGCGTGGTAGCCGCGGGCGAGGAGGCTCGCCGTGGTACGGAGAACGATGGCGCTCGATTCCGATCCTTCGAGCACTTCACGCTCGAAAAGCCCCGCGGCGGCCTGCTTCAGCTCGGCACGGGACGGGTCGACGATGGCGAGTCCCGTACCCCGCGTGAGACGGAGCAGCCAGCTTCCGAAAGCCTCCGCCATCGTCCGTCCCGGCGCGTAAGCCTCGGCGAGGCCCTCGCGAACTTCGCCGGAGAACTCCGATTGCGGCAGTGCCTCGAACGTCGCTCGGAGCGTGTCGGAGATCGAAGGGGTGAGCTTGCGGCTGCCTACCGGAAGCCGCAAATCGGCATCTTCGACCGGGTAGCTCGACTCGACGAGCTCGTGGCGTCCATCGAAAAACCAGGCTGCCCGCACCTCGTCGAAGTCGTGGTCGTCGGCGTCCATCCAGAACAGCGGGACAATTTTCCTCCCGAGCCGCTCGGTAGCACTGCGCGCGAGCCGAACCGCGGTGAGGGCCTTGTAGAGCGTGTAGAGCGGGCCCCCGAACAGACCGACCTGCTGGCCGGTCACGATGGCGAGGGCGCCTTCAGAAATCGCGGACGTGCTCTCGAGGGCCTGATCGTCCGCCCCGAGCTCACGATTGAGCTCTCTTAGGCTGACACTGACGACGCTACGCGGGTGGGAGCCGTTTGCGAGCGATCGCGCGACGGCCTGCCAGGTGTCGGCGGAAAAGGGGTCGCCGACATAGAAGTCCGATAGCTGTTCGAAGCGATGGAGGTAGTCGAGAAACAGCGGCTTGTACGACGGCAGTTTCCGATAGTCGATCGCGACGGTCTCCACCACGTACGCTTACTCGGGAGATATCATAGCGTTCCCGAGACCACCAATCCAGAAATGGGTCCGGCTGGGCAGCGTTGACACTCCATAAAAGGTTATGCTAGTTTGACTTAACAAGAACTTTTTAGGAAGAACGTCCACCCGTAGCCCTTGCGCAGTTGCCGAGGGTGGGGACCCCACCGGTATCGAATAGGAGCCTCTGACCCCAGTGCAGGGTGAGATCCCGAAGAGAATCGATCGATACGAGATACTCGAGGCTATTGGCTTCGGTGCGATGGGGGCCGTGTACAAGGCCTTCGATCCCATCATCAAGCGGCCGGTCGCGGTGAAGACCCTCAGACTCGATGTTCCGCCGGGGAGTCAGGACCACCGGGACTTTCTCGAGCGCTTCTCGACGGAAGCGAAGACTGCGGGCAGGCTTTCCCACCCCAATATCGTCACCCTATACGATGTGGGCCACATTCAGGATCAGATTCCCTGGCTGGCGATGGAGTACGTCGAAGGGCGGACGGTGGCTTCGATCCTCGAGAGTCAGCGGCTGAAGCCCGAGCTCGTCATCGGTCTGGTCTCCCAGATCGCGAGCGCTCTGGATTACGCCCATCGGGAGGGCGTGGTTCACCGTGACATCAAGCCGTCGAACGTCATCGTTCACGGGGGCGAAAAAGTCAAAGTCACCGATTTCGGGATCGCGAGCTTCGTGAATGCCGAACGGAATCATACCGGCTTCACGATGGGAACGCCGAGCTATATGTCGCCCGAGCAAGCGATGGGTGAGGATCTGGATGGCAAGACCGATATCTTCTCCCTGGGCGTGGTGGCCTTCGAGATGTTGAGCGGTCAGCAGCCTTTCCCCGGGAACAATGTAACTTCCATCCTCTACAAGCTGGTTCATTCCGATCCGATTCATCCCGATGGCCTGGAGGTGCTGGGGCTCCTGCCCCACAAGTGGCACGAGGTTTTTGCCCGGGTACTGGCCAAGGACCCCGATGACCGTTACCCGAACGCGTCCGAGTTCGTAAGTGACCTCGAGTTGTGTCTCGGCTCCTGGTTCGGTGCGCTGGAAGGCGAGACGGTCATCGTCAGCGACAGGAGCGCGTTCCCGAAAGACTCCGACGCGACCTACGTGGACAGCCCTGCGGCGTTCCACGAGGATCGCTCCATCCGGGCCGCCTCGTCTGACGTGACGGCAACGACGATGGCGGGCCGGGAGTACGGCGACCCTTTCGGAGGAGCGAGTCGCTCGGCAGCCCCACCGGCATCCTCCGAGGAAACTCGTTACGATGGTCCACCTCCGGGCGAGATTCCCGAGAGAAACGATCACTCTCCCACTTCTCGGAGGGGGCTCGATTCTGCGGCAGGAGTCGGACGCCGGGCTTCGTGGAAGCGTCTCGTCGGACTGGCTGCGGCCGGCGCGTTTCTCATTTGGCTCGTCACGCTGCTCACTCGTCCCGATGGGAGGACCGGCGCCGTCGGTTCGGACGTAATCGACTCTGCTGCCGAGATCCTTGCCGATAGCGGAACCTTGCGCGTGTTCACCGATCCCGAAGGCGCGCTGGTTCTCGTCGACGGGGTGGAGCGAGGCGAAACGCCCCTGGAGATCCAAGAATTGCCCCTGGGCGAATACGACGTGGAGGTCCGGCTCGACGGTTACTTGCCCGCGCAAGTCACCGCGCAAATGACTCAGAGGGCGCCGGGGGCGACGTTCGACCTGGCGCTCGAGTCGAAACCCAAGCCCCGGCCCGCGCCCGCGCTGGCGTTCGTCCGGATCGATTCCCAGCCGCAGGGGGCGGCGGTGGAGATCGATGGAGCTTCGAAGGGCCGCACCCCTCTCGAGCGCGTTCGCGTTCCCGCCGGTGAACGCGTCGTTCGCCTGCACTTGGAGGGCTACCTACCGTGGGAGGACTCGATCGTGGCTCGAGCCGGCGGGGTCGAAGAAATCGACGCGGTGCTGACTTCGAGGGGGGGGCCTCCTCGGGCGGCGCGCGTGGAGGAACCGGAAGTTTCACCGCAGCCTCGGGCCCGCGAGGCAGACGTGGTCGAAAAAGGCGCGCCCGGGGTCACTGCGGCCAAATGCCTCGAGTGTCCGGCGGTCGCCTATCCTTCTGCCGCGCGAGAGGCTCGCCTCGAAGGCGCGGTGCTTCTCGGTTTCGTCATCGACGAGAGCGGGCAGGTACGAGATCTCGAGATTCACGAGTCGGGGGGGGCGGTTTTCGATGACGCCGTTATCGACACGGTTCGAGGTTGGCGATACCAGCCCGCGATCCGAGACGGTGTTCCGGTGAAGATGCGATGGATGCAGCGTTTTCGCTTCAGGCAGGGTAGGTAGCGCGCTTTGGCCAGGCTGGTCATCAATCCGACCTCCGCGAGCAAGAAGGAGATCCGCATCGCCTCCCGGGTCATTTCGATCGGCCGCGATCCTTCGAATGATCTCGTGCTCTCCGATTCGATGGTGTCGCGGCGGCACGCCATTCTCGAGCAGCGTGACGAACTGTTCGTTCTTCGCGACAACCACAGCGCAAACGGTACTCTAGTCAACGGCGACAAGGTAGAAACGGAAATGACTCTGCGGGACGGAGACCTCGTCGCCATCGGTTCCTCGCGCCTGCTGTTTCAGCTCGACGACAATGAGAATCGATCGGCCGCGACGCCGCCTCATCGGTCGGGATTCGAGACGAGCGCCGAGATCGAGCCAGTGAGGTCTTCGAAGCAGCCCTCGGCTCGCCTTTGCCCCACTTGCGGCGCGGAGACTCGAGACGTCGATCGCTTCTGTCGCAGCTGCGGACAGAAGCTGGACGGCGACGCGATGCGCTGCGATACCTGCGGAAAATTCGTGCTCTTGCCCGCGGAATTCTGCGGACACTGCGGAAAGCCCCTTTCTGGCCGGGAGTCTCCTCCGGTGAAGCCGCAAGTCGGGCCGAGCCGTGTGGAGGCGCTCAGTCCTTACCGGCGGATTGCGCGGGCGCAGGAAAATGTCGCCGGGCTCGGTGTTCGTCTCCTCGCCGCTTTCGTGGATTGCATGATCCTCGGCATTCCCCTTCTGCTGGCCGCCCTGGTGTGGGTGACGCTGGTGGGACCAGGCGCCGAGCCAGCCGTGAGCTCCCTGCTGGTCGGTGTCGCCGGAGTTGCTTTCGCTACCCTATGTATCATGTACTTCGTCATGTCGTGGGGATTGAGAGGGGCCACGCCGGGTATGAGCCTTCTCGGACTCTCCGTCGAGACCGAAGAAGGGGATTCGCCCATTGGTGTCCCCCGTGCCCTGGTTCGGTTGGCGAGTTGCCTCTTGAGCTTGCTTCCGTTCGGACTGGGATTGATTCGAGTCGCCTTCCGTGAGGATCGATTGGCGCTTCATGATCGGCTCTCCAGAACTCGGGTGATGGTCAGCTCGTGACGAGCTCGGCGTCTCGAAACGGATTCGACCCGAAAATCGAGGTCGAGGAGACCGCGCTGGCATCCGAGGCGATCGACGTCCCCTCCGCTGCCGAGCCCGCCAGACCGTCGACCGAGGAAGAAGCTTCGGCTCTCGAAGCGAACAAGTCCAAGCCCCTCCAGGCGATCATCGAGCTGCTTCACGATCTCGCGATCGCCGTGGTGGTATGCGTCCTGCTCATCACCTATGTCGTGCAGGCGTTCAAGGTGCAGGGCACGAGCATGTCGCCCGAGCTTGGAGATGGACAGCGCATCCTGGTGAACAAGTTCCTCTATTACCTGGCCGAGATCGACCGAGGAGACGTCGTCGTCTTCTGGTACCCCGAAGATCCCAGTCTATCGTTCATCAAACGAGTCATCGGCCTCCCGGGCGAGACCATCGAAGTTCGGGATGGTGTCGTCTATGTCGACGACCATCCGATCGACGAGCCTTACGTGAGTGAGGCGAACGCCGACAATCGCAGCTACCGACCCGTCCGGATTCGCTCGGGACATTATTTCGTCCTGGGTGACAATCGGTCGGGGAGCAACGACAGCCGCAGCTGGGGGTTGGTGCCCGAGCGCTATATCTACGGCAAGGCGTTTCTTCGCATCTGGCCCCTCCCAAGGTTCGGAAGCATCGATTGACGAGAGGGCCAGCCGCGGCCCGATCGCATCGGGGCTTCCTTGCTACATTCTCTCGGGAACGGGAACGCCCATGAGATCCAGGGCTCGCGTAAGCTGCCGATGAAAGATCTGCACCGCGAGGGTACGCAACGCGCGCTTCGCTTCGTCGGTCTCCTCCACCACCCGATAGCGGTGGTAGATGGCGTTGAAACGTTGTGCCAACGAGAGCGCGAAGCGCGTCAGGTGCGACGGCTCTTCGGTTCGAATGACTGCCGCGATGATGTCGTCCAGCTCCGTCGCCGCGAGAATCATCGACCACAACTCGTCGGCCTCCCCGGCGGGGACGTCTCTCGCGAAGCCTCGGTGAACGAGGCCCCTTGTTTCCTCGGGTCCGTCGGAAAGATGGCCGAGTCGGGCTAGGATCTTTCCCGCTCTGACGGCGGCATACTGCAGGTAGGGACCGCTGTCGCCGTCGAACGAGAGCGCCTCGGCGAAATCGAAGGCGATTACCTTGTTCTTCGTGTATTTGATCAGGAAGTATCTCAGTGCTCCACGGGCGATCTCTTCGGCTATGGCGGCTCGTTCCTCGGCGGCGAGCCCGGCGTTGCGAGAATCGACTTCGCGTCGCGCTTTCTCGACCAGCGCGTCGATCAAATCGTCGGCCTTGACCCCCAGTCCCCTTCGGCCGGATACCTCCAGGTAGGGCCTCTTCTCCTCGTCCGGGCTGACGGGAAACCCGAGCTCGCGACAGGTGGATGGCGTCAGCGCGACCATCTCATAGGAGAAATGGCGCGAACGGAGCCCCGCTTCCTCCGACGCCAGAAGCGAAACGCCCTTCTGCACGACCTTCTGCAAGTAAGCCTGGCGGACGTCGATCACGTTGTACACCGTCGCACCGTTTCCAAAGCTCGGAACCTCTTCGCTCGGGCTCCCGCTGGCCTCGGACGTCGTCGACCACACGGTGTGGCCGTCGGGATAACGATGAAACGGCCGGAACCGGAATTGCCTGTCGAGAAGTCCCAGCTTCCACATTTGGTAGGCGATATCCTTGCCGACATAGGTGACCGTCCCGTTGGAGCGGACGATGACTTTCTCGTCTTCTTCCTCGGACTCGCCGAGGTCCATCACCCAGCAGCCGGCGTTCTTGCCTGAGCTCGAGTGGCGGATCGCCTGTTTCTCTTTCAAAAGCTCGAAGGCCCGTTCCCAGAACCGCATCTTCAAGATGTCACTCTCGGCGGGCAAGAGATCATAGCGAACGTCGATCCGCTGCATCGTCGCCAGATGACATCGGACGATTTCTTCCGCGATCAGGGCGCCGAGCGGGGCTTCGGGCGCCTCGTTTTCTTCGATTGCCTTGAGCGTCTGCTCGCGCAGGCGGAGCCTCTCGGGGTCCTCCTGGTAGAAGTCGGAGACGCGCGCATAGAGGTCCCAGCAGTAGTAGTCGAAACGGTTGTCTCGAACGAGGGCGCGAACCTCGCGCTCGTCTCGCTTCTCGATGTGGAGAAAACCCACGACGACGTCGGCAACCTGAACGCCGGTATCGTCGATGTAATTCTGGACCTCGACCTCTATTCCCGTATGGCGCAGGGCTCGGACGAAGCTGTCGCCGAGTGCGGCATTTCTCAAGTGACCGATATGCGCCGCCTTGTTGGGGTTGATGTTCGTGTGCTCCACGATGATCTTTTCTCCGCGTGACGCGACCGCCCCCTCGCCCGCAAGAAACTCTTCCAGATATCGTCGCCGGTCGAAGAAGACATTCAGGTAGCCTGCGCCGGCGACCTCGACTCGTTCCACGCCATCGACGCCTTGCAGTGCCGGCTCGAGCGTCTCGGCGATCTTTCTCGGCGCGGTTCTCGCGCTCCGAGCAAGCTCGAAAGCGGTGGGGAATGCGAGATCGCCGAGATCCGCCTCCGGCGGACGCTCGCTCACGATCTCCGCGAGGTCGAGGCCATAACTCTCTTTTACGGCTCGAATCAGCGTCGCGACGAGCCTGTCCTTCAAGAGCTCGCTCATGAAGGCGAATTATAACCGGAGGATCCCGAAACCCTCGGCCGCATCTTCGGCAAGCACACCCGTCGATCCGCGATCGTCGTATCCTTACGAGGGTTTCCCTGCCATCGATGCGGTACGGCTCGCCGAGATGTATCATGACGCACCTCGGGACATGTCAGCCTCGCGTTTCAATCCGAGCCGGCGAACAGCCCTCCTGTTGACGGGCGAAGGAACCGCTCTCGCCTACCTTGCTGGCGTACTCCGGGCCGTCCAGTCCGCGGGCATTCGTATCGACCTCGTGGTCGGACGCGGGGCCGGGGCCGTGGCGGCGGCGTTTGCTTCCGTCCAGGGTGAAGAGCATCTGGAGGGGCGGGGCGGCCTCATCGACACGCTGCAAGCAAGACGTCCTTATCGACTCGCGACGTCCTATCGAATGGCTTTGCTCTGCATGGCCGCAGCCATCGCATTTTTTCTATCGCCGGGACTGCTCGGGATCGTATCTCTCGTGGCGCTTCCCATAAGCGTCCTGCTCGGGCCGCTGATTCCCGGGGCGGAGACGCTCTCGTGGTTGCCGTCGGCGTTCGAGCTCGCGGAACGGTTCTACCTCCCGTCGATCGCCCTACCCATGATGGTGCTCTTCGTGTTCCTCACCGTAAAGTGGCTCGCTCTGGCGCTCGAGCACCGCTCTTTCGGAGTCGCGCCTTTCGGCTCTTTCTTCGATCTGTCTCCCTTCTCCGACGGGCTCGAAGCGCTGATGTGGCTCGTCGTTCGTGGTGCCTCCTCGGAGAAACGCCCCAAGAACCGCAAAGAGCTCGGACGAGCCTATTCCGATCTGCTGAAGGCAAGCCTCGGGCAACATGGTTACCGCGAGCTCGTCTTCTATGCCTTCGACAGCGACGCGGGGCGCGAGGTCCCGTTCGTGTTGGTCAAGGATCGTTTCTTCGAGACCGCCAGCTCCCGACGGGAGACGGCGACGACTTCCGAGCCCATCGATCTCTCGACCGAGGAGGGTGCTGGCGTGCTGTGCGAAGCGCTGGTTGCCGCCTCGAGCCCGCCACTTCTGGTCGCCAGCGTGCCCATCAAACTGCCGTTGAGTCACCGGCACGGCGGCGAAGTGCATCGATTCTGCTCGAGTGTGCTGTTCGGGCAGGGAGCGGTCGCGGATGCGGTCGCTTTCGGGGCCGAGCAGGTCATCTACGCCATTGGCTCCCACCCCTCCGACTCGCTCTCGGGCTCGACCTGGGAACGTCATTCTGCGGCGGCTCTCAGACGCAGCCTCGGGGACGATCTGACGTGGGCCGCTTCCTCGAACGTGCCGGTTTTCGTCATCCGGCCCCATTCCGAGCGCCTTCGTCCTTTCGAGCTCGCCGGACGGCCCCAGCCGGGAAGCGAGCGGCTCGGGCTCGATGCCCTCGTCGCCCAAGGACAACGCGACGCCGAACGGCTTTTCATCGATGCCGTCGTGGTTGCGGAGCACGGAGTCTCTGCCCGTCCCGCCAAGACCGCCATCTCCACGGCCGCAGAGACGCGGAGTAGCGGTCCCAACGAGTTATGAAGGTCCCGCCGCGACATTGCGGCGAACAAATATAGAATGACCGAAGGGGGAGAGTGAGCATGGACAATATTCTGGGTCTGTCCTTCGTGGCGCTCTCGGCCCTCTTCACCGTTTGGAATGGAATCTATTTGGTGCGTTACGTGACATATCGGCGGATCGCATCGAGAGCCGAGCTGACGTGGCTTCCGAAGAGACCTTGGTTCTTCAACCTCTGTCTCGGCATCGGCTTCTTCCTGATGGTGATGACGTTCATTACGATTTTCGTGCTCCGCAGGCCGCCCCTTTCGATCATCGCGCAGGGCCTGATGGCGATCTTCTACACCGTGCTTTTTCCGCTCTCGTTTCGGATTCGCAGAGGTCTCTACGCTTCGGGGATCTGGACGGAACAAGGTTTCGTCGCTTTCGACAAAATCCGTTCCTTGTCGTGGCTCGAGAGGCCGGAAATCGTTCTGATGGTGAAGACCGAGCCTCCCTTTGGATATGGCTACGCTCGGCTACGAGTTCCCGGCGAGTTCTACGGCCAGGCACGGCGCATTCTCGCGCGGCACATCGATGACAACACGCTGTCGGTCGAGAAGAGCATTCTCGGACTGCGAGATTCCGAAGCCTCGGCCCAGGAGCAGATTTGAACCGCGCCGCATTTCGTTCTCGCCTGGAGAGCTCACCCCTCGTTTGTGACGGAGCCATGGGGACGAGCCTGTACGCGAAGGGGGTGATGGTCAATCGCTGCTTTGATGAATTGAACTGTTCGAATCCGACGCTGGTGAAATCGATCCATCGTGACTATCTCGCAGTCGGGGTGGACATCATCGAAACGAACACCTACGGTGCGAATCGTTTCAAGCTCCAGCCGCATGGATTCGGAGACCGTGTCAGGGTCATCAACGAGAAAGGAGTCGAGATCGCGCGGGAAGCGGCCGACGACAGGGCCGTCCTGGTCGCGGGCTCCGTGGGTCCGCTGGGCAAACCGATCGCTCCAATCGGAACCGTGCCCGAGGAGGATGCCTTCGACGCCTTTCACGAGCAAGCGGACGCACTCGTCCGCGGAGGAGCAGACCTCATTCTTCTCGAGACGTTCTCCGACCTGCGCGAGCTCACACAGGCGGTCCGGGCGGTGCGATCCGTGTCCACCGAGGTTCCCGTGGTCGCCCAGATGACGTTCGGCGACGATGGAGCCACGCCTCTCGGGGCGAAGCCCGAGAACGTCGCCCGGACTCTCAGCAAGCTGGACGTCGATGCTGTGGGTGCCAACTGCAGTGTGGGGCCGGAGCTGATGCTCCGCGTCGTCCAGCGGATGGCCTCCTCCACGAGTCTTCCGCTGTCGGTTCAGCCCAACGCGGGACTCCCCGAGGTGGTCGAGGGTCGGGTCCTCTATTTGTGCTCGCCGGAGTATATGGCTCACTATGCGAAGCTGTTCCTGCGATCGGGCATCTCGATCATCGGCGGCTGTTGTGGCACGACGGCGTCCCATATCGGTGCCGTCGTCGGCGTCGTGCGTTCGCTCGGACTCTCCCGGAGCGCGGTCGAGGTCTCGAAGCCGCTCGAGCCGCGAGTCGAGCACGAGCCCGTCGCGCGGGAACGCAAATCGCGGCTGGCAAGGAGCCTCGGACGGAAATTCGTGGTCTCGGTGGAAATGGATCCGCCCAAAGGTGCCGAGCCCGGTCTTCTCGTGGAAAAGGCGCAGTGGCTGAAGGACAACGATGTCGACTTCATCAACGTCGGTGACGGTCCCCGGGCGAGCGCGAGAATGAGCGCGCTCTCCTTCGCGGTGCTTCTGGAGCAACGAGTCGGCATCGAGACCATCCTTCATTATCAGTGCCGGGACCGTAATCTCATCGGAATCCAGGGCGATCTCCTCGGGGCTCATTCGCTCGGACTGCGAAACGTGCTCGCGGTGACGGGCGACCCACCGAAATTAGGCGATTATCCCTATGCGACGGCCGTATTCGACGTCGACTCGGTCGGTCTGGTGCGGATTCTCTCGCGGCTGAACCGGGGACTCGATCTGGCGGGAAATCCCCTGGGCTCTCCGCTCCCCTTTCACATCGGGGTGGGAGCGAACCCGGGAGCGACCGACATCGAAGCCGAGCTCGAGAAGTTCGAGCGCAAAGTTTCCGCTGGTGCGGAGTTTTGTCTGACGCAGCCGGTCTACAACCCGAGCTATCTCGAGCGTTTCCTCAAGGGGATCGAGCCGGTCCGCATTCCCGTGCTGGTCGGCATCCTTCCTCTCGTCAGCTTCCGCAACGCAGAGTTCCTTCACAACGAGGTACCGGGAATGGCGGTTCCCGCCGAGGTGCGCGAGCGTCTCAAGAAGGCACCGACCAACGAAGCCGCTCAGGACGTTGGCGTCGACATCGCCCGCGACGCCCTTCGCGCCGCCCGGGATCTCGCGGATGGAGCCTACCTGATGCCGCCGTTCAATCGATTCGAGCTCGCGGCGCGAGTCATCGACGGTATTGCCTGAAGTGTGTTAGCCTCGTCCCAAGGGACCCACCGATGCGAGATCGGTTGTTCGTTTTTGGCTTCCTCTTCGTCGCACCCTCCTTGTGCGAGTCCCAGGACGAGCAACCCGTGCCCTACGTATTCGAGACCCGCGTCGAAATGGTCTCGGTTCCGGTTGCGGTTGTGGATAAAGAGGACAACTTCATCACCGGGCTGGGCGCCGAGAAATTTTCCGTGTACGAGGATGGCGTGAAGCAAGAGATTCGCTTGTTCGCGGCGGGTCTGGAGGAATCGTGGGTCGGTCTCTCACCCGAGCTGAAGGACGAGCTCTCGGGACGTCAGGTGATCGGGCTGGTGCTCGACGCCAGCGGCAGTATGGAGAACGAGATATCGCTCGTTCGCGAGGCGGCGATCAAGTTCCTTACGAACGTTCCCAAGACCGAGAACCTCTTCATTCTCGATTTCGACGAGAACATAAGACTCTCGCGCTACTCGTCGGACGACCAGAGACTCGTCAGCTCACGGATCTATGACGTGGTGGCCGAGGGCTGGACGGCGCTCTACGACGCGGTCGGGACGTTCTTGGAGCGCGTGTACGAGCTCGATGGGAGAAAGACGCTGGTGGTGTTCAGCGATGGGGTGGATTCTCGGAGCACCCTGGGGGTGGGTGACGTGCTCGATATGGTCAAGTTGTCGGATGTCAAGATACACACCATCCAGTTCGGCGCCCGCGACCGGGGAAATACCACCCGGACGTTCACCGAAGGTCGATTTTTGCGGCAGCTCTCGAGCGAGACGGGGGGGTCTTACGCGCTGGGATCGTCACTCGAGCAGCTCGACGAGCTCTATGACCGCATCCTCGAAGAGCTATTCAGTCAGTACACCCTCGGTTACGTTTCCACGAACGCGAGAGAGGACGGCAAGTACCGGAAAATCAAGGTCGAGGTGGACGTCGAGGGCATCGAGCTGAGGTACCGCAAAGGCTACTACGGTCCGCCACCTCCGTCGAATTGATCTTCCGGTCGAATGGGCTTGCAGCCGCCGACCCGACGGGCTATAAGTTCTCCCTTCAGTCATGAGAACGACGTTCAAGGTTCGTGAAAGAGACTACGATCTGGTTCTCGAGCGCAGGCAGCGCGGCGAAGGGGACACCTTCCAGCCGTTCGGCGTGACGGTCTCGGGCCAGCCGGGCGGTCCGGTGTCGGGAACGCTTCAGCTCACCGACTCGTTGATTCAGACGGCTGACGAGACCGCCACCTCGAAGGAGTCTTCGGCCGAAGAGCTCGTGACAAAGGCTTGCGTCCGCTCTATCGCTTCGGAGCTATCCTTCCGCAAGCTAAAGCCCGATTTCTCCTTCGTGGTCGACCATCGCTGGCTCGATTGAGCCCAACTACTCCGAGCTCCTGCCGAAATTCATTGGGGCAGGGCCGGCTGCGTCAACAGGCACGTGCAATCGAGTGCTCGGAGAAACTCCAGGAGATCCGATTTCTCTTCGGCGGTGAGTCCTCGGTCTTGGATGTTCTCCCGGTCGAGGTGAGGGTTGTCGATCCCCCCCGACGACATCAGTTCGACGGCCTCCTCGAGAGTTGCCACGCTCCCGTCATGGAAGTACGGCGCCGATTTGGAAATGTCTCTCAAGCTCGGCGTCTTGAAGGCACCTCGGTCCGACTCGGCTTGAGTAACGGCGAATCGACCGAGGTCGGGCTCCTCTTTGTCCATTCCGATACCCACGTTGTGATACTTCAAGTCGGTGAACAGCGACCCCGAGTGGCAGTTTCCGCAGCCCGCTTTGGCGACGAAGAGCTCCGCCCCGCGCTTGGCCGCGTCGCTAACGGCTTCCGCGTCGCCCGCTTGCCACCGATCGTAGGCGGTGTCCTTGCAGAACAGGGCGTCCCTCTCGTACGCGGAAATGGCGGCTACGACGTTGTCCGGGGTCGCGTCCTCTCCAAACACGGCTTGAAACTGCTCTCGATAGCCGGCAATCGAGTTGAGATTCTCCACCTCGGCATCGGCGTCGGCTCCCATGTTTCCGCCGGTCCAAGCCGCTTTGGCTTGGGCTTCGAGCGAACCACTCCGCCCGTCCCAATAGAACTCGGAGTGGTACGCGATATTCCACAGGCTCGGGCTGCTTCGAGTGAGGACTCTTCCCCCTGCCCCTTCGGCGACGGGTTTTCCGTCCGTAAGACCGTTTTCGCACAGGTGACAGGAGTAGCAGGATCTCGAGTCGTCGACGGACAGCCGCACGTCGAAGAAGAGCTGGCGGCCGAGCGCGATTTTTTCCGGCGTCATCGGGTTGTCAGCTGGCACCGGCACGGGCTCCCATCCCGCGCCGCCCGTCGTCGCTTCCGCTTCGGCCTCCGGCTCCGGGGCTTCCGTCATTTCGCCTCCGCCACAGCCCGATATCGAGGCGACGACCATGACCGCGAGAGCGGTTGGGATCAGGATACGTATGCTCGGCTGATACATGTGGGGGCCTCCTGCTTATTGCTAGCCAGTCAAACGGGGCCAATCATAGGGGAAAGCGAAGTGAGATGCCAGCCAGTTGGCTTTCCCGTGGCGAAATCCCCATGACCGCCGCCCGCTACTGACGTATAATAAATCAGGGCTAAATCGCAGAAGCACCGGGACTAGACGGGGTCTCGATGCGTATCTTTTTCTAGTCCGGCTAACGGGCGTATCCCGGAGGCAGTCGCAATCATCATGAGCGAGTCGGCCGCTTTCGTGCTGCAACGACTGAAGACGAGAGGTCCGCTCCTGGCCCTCTCGTTGGTCCTGCTGGCGGCACTCGCTGCCCTCGGCGCCACCTCGAAGGCTAGCCCCGGAGGGAATGGGCAGACTCCATTCTTGTCGAACCCCGAGGCATTCGAAGTCAGGGAGCGGCTCTCGAACCGCTTTTCGCCAGGCGCGGGGTCCTCACGCCAGTTCTACTTCACCCGCGCGGCATACACCGGCTATTATCGTTTTCGAGATTTCCGAAGCTGGAGCGTGGACTTCCCCAAAGCCGATCGACAGTTCCTCATCGGGCTGAAGCGCCTCACGAACCTCGATGCCTATGAGTTCGAGAATCCAATCCAGCTGACCGATCCATCCCTGGGGCAGTACCCCTTTCTCTACACCGTCGAGGTGGGGTACATGGCGCTCACCGAGGGTGAGGTCGAGGGGCTCCGGCGGTATTTGAAGGCTGGAGGATTCCTGGTAGTCGATGACTTCTGGGGAACGTTCGAGTTCGAGAACTTCCAGACGCAGTTCCAGCGAATTCTTCCCGGCTACCCGGTCGTGGACATCCCCCTTTCGCATCCCATCTTCAGTTGTTTTTACGACGTCACGGAGATCGTCCAGGTCCCGAATGTAGGCCAGGGGATGCAGGGTGGTCCCACATGGGAATCCGATGGATACTACCCGGCGGTAAAGGGCATCTTCGACGAGAACGGACGTCTCATGGTAGTCATCAACTGGAATACCGATCTCGGTGATGCCTGGGAATGGGCGGAGAATCCGTACTACCCACTCAAATTCTCGACCTATGCCTACCAGATGGGAGTGAATTTCATCATCTACGCAATGAGTCATTGATGTCATCCTGGTTCGAAAACCTCTTCGAGCTTCTGTTCAAGTACCGCCCCCTGATTTACCAGAGGGGGGATTTCGCATTCGGTTCGTCCGCTCTGTTCTTTCTCCTCGGGGCTGTCGTCGTCGCCCTGGCGGTGCCGATACTGCTTCGCTATCGCGACGTTGGCGGGCGGGCGTCCAGGACCGACCGCATCGTTCTCAGCTCGCTTCGGATCGCGGCCCTTCTTCTCGTCCTCTTTTGCCTCGCGCGTCCGGCGCTCGTGCTCTCCACGGTCGTACCTCAAAGAAGCTTCGTGGGAATCCTTGTCGACGACTCCAAGAGCATGCAGATCGCCGACGTCGACGGGGACCCGCGAGGTGCGTTCCTGCAGGAGACCTTTGGCCCGGAGGGAAGCGCGCTTTCGAGGGCGCTCTCCGACAAATTCATGCTTCGTTTCTTCCGGTTCTCGGAGTCGGCGGAGCGGCTGGCGGATGCGGGTAGTTTAGGGTTTTCCGGATCGAAGACCCACATTTCCCGCGCCCTCGAGAGGAGCATGGACGAGCTCTCAGCGGTGCCGCTCTCCGGTCTCGTGGTCTTCAGCGACGGAGCCGACAACTCCGATTCCACGATGAGCGATACCCTGCTCGACCTCGAGGCGCGCAAGATCCCGGTTTACACCGTCGGACTCGGCCGAGAGCGTTTCACTCGCGACATCGAGGTCTCGAGGGTCGAAGCACCTCGAAGCGTGCTCGAAGGCTCGTCGCTGGTGGTCGACGTAACCATTTCGCAGCGCGGCTTTGCCGGCGAGACCGTCCGCCTCGACGTCGAGGACGACGGCAGGATCGTCAACACCCGGGAGGTCGAGATGTCGGGCGAGGCCGAGGCCACGACGGTGCGCATTCATTTCACCGTGACCAACCCCGGAGCGCGCATCTTTCGTTTCAAGGTCGCGGTCGCCGACGGAGAGATGGTCACTCAGAACAACCAGCGCGAGCAGCTCATTCATGTAGAGGACGGCCGGCAGAAGATTCTGTACTTCGAGGGCGAGCCGCGGTTCGAGCTCAAGTTCATCCGACGCTCGGTGGCGGACGACGAGAATCTCCAGGTCGTTTGCCTCCAGCGCACCGCGGAGAACAAGTTCTATCGGCTAGAGATCGACGATCCCGAGGAGCTCGCCGCGGGCTTCCCCAAGACCCGCGAAGAGCTGTTCAAGTATCGGGGCATCATTCTCGGGAGCGTGGAAGCGAGCTATTTCACGCACGATCAGCTGCGGATGATTGCCGACTTCGTGAGCCAGCGCGGAGGTGGACTGCTCGCGCTCGGTGGGCGGCTCGCTTTCGCCGAAGGCGGCTTCGAGGGGACCCCGGTCGCCGAAGTGCTTCCCATCGTACTGGAGCCGAGCTCGACCGGGGGCGGGGATACTCCCGAGAGTCCGGTCTTCGCGCAGCTCCAGGTCGAGCCGACCCCCTTCGGCGCGACCCATCCGGTCACCCAGTTCGGAGCCGATCTCGAGGCGAGCGCGAAGAAGTGGGAGTCGCTGCCGCCGCTCTCGACACTGAACGACGTGCGTCGGGTCAAGCCGGGCGCGACGACGCTTCTCGTCGGGTCGGGCGATGGGATCACCGAACAGCCCGTCCTCGTTTTTCAACGCTACGGCCGCGGCAAGTCGATTGCCCTCACCGTAAGCGATTCGTGGCAGTGGCAGATGCACCACGAAATCCCCCTCGAAGACATGACCCACGAGCTCTTCTGGCGCAAGCTTCTCCGCTCGCTCGTGAGCTACGTTCCCGATCCGGTGGCGATTGCCACCGAGAAAGGACGTTACGCACCCGGCGAGAGCGTGACGTTGCGGGCGGAAGTGGACGACGAGCGCTTCCTCAAAGTGAACAACGCTCAGGTTACGGCGATCATCCGCGCGCCCTCGGGTGAGCGGATCGAGCTGCCGATGGAGTGGACGGTCGACAAGGATGGCGAGTATCGGGCCAGCTTCCTCCCGGGAGAGAAGGGAATCTACCAGCTGAGTGTCGACGCCGAGCGGGACGGAATCGCCATCGGTTCGGCCACGTCCTACGTGGAGTCCGCAGACCTCGATGACGAGTACTTCCAGGCTGAGATGAGGGCGCCGCTTCTCGAGCGCATCGCCGACGAGACCGGAGGGGAGTTCTACACTCCGGAGACGGTGTCTCGGTTGCCCGAGGACATGAGCTACACCGAGGGAGGGACCACGATCCGCGAGAGTCGCGACCTGTGGGACATGCCGGCGATCTTTCTTCTGCTTCTCGGAATCATGACGACGGAGTGGGGTTACCGGAAGCTGAAGGGGCTTGCATGAGAGCGGGAGTGCTCGCGGCAATTCTGGGATCGCTGATTTCCACCGCACCCGTGCTGGCGAAACAATCACATCTCTTGCTCATCGCCGGGCTCGGCGGAGAGCCTTCCTACACCGAGCGATTCCATGAATGGGCGTTGGCGATGCGGACCGCGGCCATCGATCGGTACGGGCTCTCGCCCGACCATGTGGTCTACCTCGGTGAGGACCCGACCCTGGCGCCCGATGTCATCCGTGCCAAGTCGACCCGGGAGAACATCATCGGCGTTTTCGCCGATTTGCAGCGAACGGTTCGGCCCGGAGATCAGATTTACATCATGCTTCTCGGCCACGGAGGCTTCAGCGGCGACCAGGCGCGCTTCAATCTGCCCGGGCCGGACCTGACGCCGGATGATTTCCAGGGGCTGCTTGCTCCATTCACCGAACAGCTCGTGGTCTTCGTGAATACGACCAGCGCCAGCGGTGACTTTCTGCCCGCGCTCTCATCCACGAGCCGAGTGCTCGTCACCGCGACGAAAACGAGCCACGAACGGAACGAGACCCAGTTTGGCAAGTTCTTCGTGGAGGCCTATTCTGGGGACGACGCCGATACTGACAAGAACGAGCGCGTCTCCGTGCTCGAAGCGTTCGATTACGCCCGACAACAGGTAGACCGCTACTACGAGGAGAATAACCTCCTGAAAACCGAGCACCCCCAGCTCGACGACAACGGGGACGGCATCGGGATCGGCGCGCCGGGCGAAGACGAGGGTGACTTCGCCGGTACCGCCTACCTGATCGGAGCTTCCTCGGAGGAGACGGCCGCGAATCCCGAGGTGGCCGAGTTGATTCGACGAAGAGAGGATCTCCAGGGAAGGGTGGAGGCCTTGCGGCTCCAGAAGGACTCGATGGCCGAAGAGCTCTACAACGAGGAGCTCGAGCGCCTGCTTCTGGAGCTCGCCCGCGTCGTACAGACGATCGAAGAGCGTAGCAAACCGTGACCAGAATCGCGTCCATCGTGCTCGCCGGGCTCGGGCTTCTCGGTGCGCCCGCGTCGGCCAGCTTGGAGGATGCGGAGGCAGCCGTCCGCGAGGGGCGCTACGGCGAGGCGGACGAGATCTTCGCGCGGGAATCGGTCGCCAATCCCACCCCTCGCCTGTACCGGAGATGGGTGGAGTCCCTTCGTCTCACTGGCCGCATCGACGAGGGCCTGGCACGCATCGCCGCATTCGTCGAAAAAGAGCCCGCTTCGGTGGAGCTGGAGAACAAGCGGGGAGAGCTCCTCTACGCTCGCGGACGTGTGGAGGAAGCGCGGGCGGCGTTCGAGCGCGCCATCGAAGGTCGCGCCTCGGACCACCTGGTCGCCGAGCTGAATCTCGCCATGCTGCTCTTCGACGAGGGGAAGCTGGACGAGGCGCTCGCGCGATTCGATCGTTTCATCGACGTCTACAACGGAAGCGCGCAACTATCCTCCGAGGAGCTCGTGGCGGTTGGCATCGCCTGCCGGTATCTCGGGGCGACGAACCCCGACCTCTACAAGGACGCACTGCGGGTGTTGGATGAGGCCAAGGCCAAAGACCCGAGCTCGCACCAGCCTACCATCCGGGCAGGCGAGCTATTTCTGGAGAAGTAC
>DASPGQ010000667.1 GCA_035620555.1 Vicinamibacteria bacterium | reverse complement strand
GGCTCTGCTCCGGGCGGCAGCCTCGATGCGTTGGCGCAGGATTTCTGCGCGGACGATTCTCCGATCGTTACGGGGTAGTGAGGCAAAGTCCGCTTGAAGGTCCTCTTCGGCCGCCCTGCGCTCAGAGGGAGACGATCCGAGGACCTGAGATCGCCTCGCGATGTCGAGGTCTGCGAATGCGTCGGGAAGTTTCTCCAGGGACCCGCACAGGATCTCGACGTAGTCGGGCTTGGTCAGGTTGCATGCCAGCGCCGCATCGGCTGGGAGATGCTCGAAGTCGTCCGTCAGCACCTTGCGTCCGCTGCGCCGTCTTTCACCATGCTTCATACGATGGAAGAGGGATTCGAGAAGATTGTTGGTGCGGGCGACGAGGCGGATCCCGCCCCCGACCCTCTTCGGAAGGGAGATCGCGTGGCCCCAGAGCGATTTCCCATGTTCCTTGAGGTGCTGGAGCACGAGGTCGATGGCTTCCCGAGAGTCCTCGGCAGGCCCCCGAGCTGGACGCCGGTTGTGAAGCGACCGCTTGAAGGTGCGAAGCGCCTGGCGGATGTCGCAGAGCTCGGCGACGGCCTCCTGGATGGAGAGGTCCGGCTTGTCGTCTCCAGAAGGCGGCTTCGGATGGAGTCGCAAGACGGCTCGGAGTTCATCGAAAAGCTCTGCACGTGCGGAGACGGTCTTCGCGATCTCGGAGATGCCCGTCGAGGTGTCGACCGGACCGAGTAAGCGAGCAAGTCTCTTGAGAGATCGGCAAGTGGCCTTGCCAGCCGGCGGCTTGCGCAGGAAGGCATCGACGGCGCGACGGGCCTTCCTGGCGCGTTCGTAGAGGTCGAGGTAAGGTCGTTCGAAGGGAAAGCCGAGGTGATTGCCGTCGCGGGCGGAATCGAGCACCCACTGGGCGATCGCGCGCACGGTGGCAAGGCCAGCGCGTCCCTCCGGGAGAACGTGTCCCGAGGCGGCATCCGCAGCCCAGTCGAGCACTTCTTCTCGAAAGATAGGAAGATCCGTGCCGAGTTTACGGCCGAGATCTCGTACGAGTGCCCGGAGTCCTGGACGCAGCTTGTCTTCTCGAAAGCGGCCCCGCAACTTATCGTGGGCAGCCTTGAGGAGGTCCTTGCCGATGTCGCTCAAAAAGTGAAGGTGACAGCCGAGGATGGGGATCTTCAGCTTGAGCTTCCGGACGAAGGCCTTTGCCGCATTGCGCGCGGCGCGGCCGAGATCGCGCATGATCGCGCAGGGAAGACCGAAGCGCTCCGCCACTTCGAGCAGGCATGGCGTGATCTGATCGGCCCGTTCCGTGGGCAGCTTCCAAGCGCCCAGCACCCACTCCCGCCAACCGTTGTAGGCGACCAAGAGCGTGCCGCGGCCGTCTTCGCCGGTGGCATCGAAGTGGAGAGGGTAGCCTCCGTCGCGCCCGATGGCTTCCCGCAGCGCCGGCTGACGGCTCGCATGAAGCTCGGCGAGGTGCTTGAGGAATCGGAGGGCCAGGGTGCTGACCTCGCCGCTGGAGGGTGTTACCCCCTTCTTGGCGAGTTCAGCGAGAATCTCCTCGCGCTGTCGATGATGGACGAAGCGTTCCAGACCGACGAAGACCTCGACGTCGTAGCCGAAGATGGAACCGGGAGGCGCTCGCCGAGAATAGCTCTCCGAACGGAGGGTGACGAGCGCTCCTGATGGATTTCGACATCGCGCCGCGCAGACGCGGACCGTCTCGTAGGCGATGAAACTTCCGTGTTCGAGGGTGACCACGTTCCGCGGGACCGACTTCTGGACCAGGGTCGGCCCGAGGCAGGAGGGACACGGAGGGACGCCCATCTCGACGCGAACGACGATGCCTTGGGTGCTTATCGCCCACCGGCGGCCTTCCGCTTCAAGGCGGGAGATTTCCGTCCTCAGCGTTGCGAGCGTCGCGAGCGAAACTTCGCCGTTTTTTTTAGCCCGTGTTCGTCGAGGATCGCCCTAACTTGTGTGGCGCTGACGCGGATCCCCCGGGCGGCAAGGCGGGCGGCGATCGCCGAGGGCTCCGCTTGCACCTTGGCTCCGTGGATGAGCTCGAGGAGAACCTCGATGACGACCTCCGTTGCGGGCTTCCCCTCGGGCACGGTGGCTTCCCTCTTGAGTTCTTCCCGGCGTCGTTTGATCTGCGCGTTCGCAATGCGCCGCTTCCTGCTGACGTAAAGAAAGTACCTGGCCAGCGGCACACGGCCGATCCGTTCCTCTTCGACGAGGTCGAGGAGGGTGTTGTGAACACGGACGCCGAGGATGAACTCGAGCTCGGGGTGAGTCTGACCGGCTTCGGAATCGTTCACGATGTGCTCGGCAGTGTTTTTCAGCGAGCCGTGCCGCGAGAAGGAGACTCCCAGGTGTTGCCAGAGCCCCTGCTCGTCGAACTCAGGGATGTCCCGAAGGGTGTAGTAGCGACCGGCGTGACTGTAGCTGGTCAGATAACCCATGGAGGAGAGGCGGCGGAAGACGCTCATGCGAGCGCGGGTTCGAAGGGTTTCGAGGAGGGGGTCGAGGGTGACGACGAGCCGCTTTCGAAAGAGCCTCAGCAGGGCGCGGCGGGACTCCATCGGTGGGAGCATAGAGCACCTCGTTACATTTAGGACTCTTCACTTCAAAACAGTCCTAATTGTAACCAACTCGACCGCAGTTTCCACTCGCCGATCTAGGGAATCCCAGGGAGACGCTCGACAGTGCCCCCGACTGCCCTGATACAATCAGGACTCGAGGGTGGTTAGGAAGTCATGAATTGGTAGGGTGTTACGCCGCCCAACCGACTTTTGACACCGTGGGAAAAAGTTCATGCACTAACCATCGATCTTCACGATGTTGTCGATGCTCCGACCCTCAGTGGTCGGGTTACCGGAAGTTCCCATTGGTAGCCCTCCTTC
>DASPGQ010000666.1 GCA_035620555.1 Vicinamibacteria bacterium | reverse complement strand
CCGGCCACCTTCGAGAGAGGGACGCGCCCGTTCTCCGAGGTGAAGAAAGAATATGACCGACGAATCGCCGAGCTCGGCGATTGGCTGGAAGCGGCGCGTCGCTACCAGCTGGGCGGGGAGGCGGTGGAAAAGGACTGGAAGCTCGAGGCACTCGCCGCCGTGGTGGATGGTCGGCTGCCGCTCATGATCCAGGTGGATGACGAAAGGGGTATTCGCGACGCCGTGTCCTTTACCGACAAGGAGGGCGTTCGTCTCATTCTCCTCAGTGCGCGCGACGCATGGAAAGTCGCGGATGTTCTAGCAGAGAAGCAGATTCCGGTCATCCTCGGGCCGACCCTCGAGCTTCCTCGACACGAAGACGAGCCTTACGACCAGCCTTTCGTCACCGCCGCCGAGCTCCACCGGGCGGGTGTGCGGGTAGTCTTCGCGAGCTTCAGTTCGTCGAACTCGCGTCTGCTACCTTACGAGGTGGGGAACGCGGTCGCCTACGGCCTTCCGCACGAAGAGGGGCTGAAAGCCATCACGCTCTATCCAGCGCAGCTCTTCGGGGTGGGCGACGAGCTCGGCAGCATCGAGGAAGGGAAAGTCGCGAACCTCATCGTGACCGATGGCGATCCCCTGGAGATCGCGACGCAGATCCGCTACCTCTTCATCAAGGGAAAGCTCGAAAGCCTCGAAAACAAGCACTTGCAGCTCTACGAGAAATACCGGGCGCGTGAGTAGCTCGCCGGCAAGCCAACACCGCCGGGGCTAACCGAACGCACCCCGGCTGCGTCTAAAGGGGTTGAATGCAGGCCGTGGCCGACGAGCTCGTGGCGAGGGCCCGGGCCGGCGATGAGGAGGCATTTTCGGTCCTCGTCCAAACCCACGCCCGAGATGTCTTTCGGCTGGCCTTCCGCATCACCCGAAACGAGGACGACGCCGAGGATACCGTGCAAGAGACGTTTTTGCGGGCCTATCGCAAGCTCGACGCTTTCGAATCTCGAGCCAGCTTCAGCACCTGGCTATATCGCGTGACGGCGAACACCGCGATCGACGTTCTGAGACGACGACGCCGGACGGACGAGCGAATGGCTCCACTAGACGACGCGACGCCGGCGGTGACCGCGTCTCAGGAGGTCCTGACGTTCGGCCGCCAGGTTCGAGACCGCATCGAGTCGGCGCTCGGAAGCCTGAGCGAGATGGAAAGGACCGTGTTCGTGCTACGTCATTTCCAGGAGCTCTCGCTCGCCGAGATCAGCGGGAGTCTCGACATCACGGTCAGCGCGACGAAACAGGCGCTCTTTCGAGCGGTGCGGAAGATGCGCAAGACCCTGGCGCCCCTGGTGAGGACACACTCATGAGACATCTGAGCGACGACGACCTGGTGCTCGTGTTCTACGACGAGGCGGGAGCGGAGGAACGTGAGCATGTCGTTGAGTGCCCCCGGTGCCGCGCGGAGCTCGATGGGCTGCGAGAGGCGCTCGCCGAGCTCACGGAGACTCCGATACCGGAACCGGACGATGACTACGGATCTCGTGTCTGGACCGGCCTTCAGACGCGGCTTGCGAGGCCCTCTTGGCGGTGGGCAACGCCGGCCTGGATTGGTGCGGCGGCGGCGATTGTGCTGGCGGCGACGTTTCTCGCCGGACGCCTTTCGGTACGCCCTCCTCCGCCGGAGACCACCCGGAACGAGGAAGTCCGAGAGCGGATCTTGCTTCTCGCGCTCGGCGATCATCTTCGCGAATCGCAGGTCCTTCTGCTCGAGATTGCCAATCGGCCTCAGGGCACGGAGAACCTACCCATACGCGAGCGGGCGGAGGACCTCGTCCAGGAAAGTCGGCTCTATCGGCAGACGGCCCGGCGAGTGGGCGACGTGGTTACCGCCGACGTTCTCGACGAGCTGGAGCGGTTCCTTCTCGATGTAGCTCACGGGCCCACGTCGACCGAGGCTCTCGAGGGACTCTCGATTCGCATCGCCGATCGCGATCTCATTTTCAAATTGCGCGTCCTGGAGGCGAACGTCTCCGAGAAGACGATACGGAGGTTCTGACGAAACATGATTAGGCTTCTGAGTTTGGCAACCGCGGGGGTGCTGCTCGCCGCTCTTTCGGCGAGGGCTTCCTTGTCCTGGATCCAGTCTGCCGAGGGCAACGCGAGCTACCAGGAAGGGAGGCAGGCGCTCGATCGAGGCGACTGGGCCCGGGCGATCGAGGCCTTTCAGCGAGCCGGGGAGGACGAGGCCCTCGCCGACGCGGCCCTTTGGTGGCGGGCTTATGCGCACCACCGCGCCGGGGAAGTCGAGCGGGCGCTGGAGCTCGTCTCCGAGCTCGATCGCCGCTTCCCTCAGAGCCGGTGGAGGGACGACGCTCGCGCGCTCGCCGCCGAGATACGGGGCGTTTCCGCGCGACAGATCGACTCTGGCGACGACGAGCTCAAGCTCATGGCGCTCAACGGCCTCATGCATATGAAAGACGACGAGGCAATTCCCATCCTGGAGGAGATCCTCACCGGTGGTCAGTCGGAGAAACTGAGAGAGCGAGCGCTCTTCGTTCTCGCGCAAATGGACTCGGAGCCGGCCTTCGCCGTCCTCGCGCGCACGGCCAGGAGCACCGCGGACGGCGAGCTCCAGCGCAAGGCCATTCGTTACCTCGGCATCCACGAGAGCGAGAGAAGTCTGGCGCTTCTCGAAGAGCTCTATGGAAGCCTCGAGAGCAACGATGCGCGTTCGGACGTGCTTCACGCGTTCATGATCGCGGGGGAGAAGCAGAGGCTTCTGAAGCGCGCCCAGGAGGAGCCCGACCCTGAGCTTCGCGGCCGAGCCATCCACTGGCTCGGCACGATGGACGCTTCGGCCGAGCTATGGGAGCTCTATGGTCGGGAAAGCTCCGAAGACGTCAAGAAGAAGATCCTCCAGGCCTTTCTGGTAGCGGGCGCGAGCGAGCACCTGCTCGCGGTGGCGCGCGATCCCTCGCAAAGTGAGGAGCTCCGTAAGACCGCGGTGAGCCGGCTCGGCGCGGAGGGAGCCGATGACGCGCTCTGGGAGCTGTTTCAGCAAGAGAGCGGCGTGGAGATGAAGAAGCGCATCCTTCATGCGCTCTTCGTGGCGGGAAATACCGAGCGACTCGAAACGGTAGCGAATAATGCCTCGGAGACCGAAGAGCTGCGCAAGGCCGCGATCCACGACCTCGGAGTCTCGGGGGGTAGCGAAGCCCGTGCAGCTCTTCTGGCCATCTACGAGAACGAGAGCTCGGAGGAATTGAAGAAGCAAGTGCTTCACAGCCTCTTCCTGCAGGACGCGGCCACGGAGCTCGTCGCCATCGCCCGCGCGGAAACGAGCCCCGAGCTCAAGAAAACGGCAGTCCACTGGCTCTCGCTGATGGACGCGGCCGAGGCCAGAGACTTCTTGATGGAGGTTTTGAGACGATGAATCCGTTCGTGTCGCTCTTCGTGGTGGCCGCGCTCCAGACGAGCCCCAGGCTTTTGGATGGAAATCTCGTGGAGCATGGTGAGTCGCGCGACATCGCCGCCGACGTCCTGGCATTGGAAGACGGCGTCTGGGCTGGATACGCCGTGCCGATGATCTCCGGCCGCCATTCCTTCTGTGGAAACGGGGTCGTGACGCTCGATGCCCACGGATGGTCCGGTCGGCAGACCTCGTCACCCGGCACGGACCTTTTCGTGCTGTATCGCGTCGAGGCTGGGGCGGTCGCGAGAATCCGAACGCTCGATTCCGAGTGCCGCATCGACGCTTCCGGGGAAACGATTCACTGGTGGAGGTCCGTCTCTCCTCGTTCGAGCCTGGAGTTTCTCGAGACTCTCGCGCGCGAGGGAGATACCGACCGCTCGGAGGACGCCGTCACCGCGATGGCGTTTCACCAGGAGCCTCTGGCGGACGCACGCCTGTCGGCGCTCGCGGCCACGGCTGGCTCGCACGACGTCAAGGAGAAGGCGCTTTTCTGGCTCGGCGCCGCTCGCGGCGAAGGTGGGCTCCGACAGCTTGCGGAGCGTCTCGAGACCGAGACCGACCGGGGACTCCGCGAGAAGATCGTGTTCGCCCTTCACCTGTCGGAGGCGGACGGGGCCACCGAGAAGCTCGTTCAGATCGCGAAGAACGATTCTCACGCCGAGACCCGCGAAAAGGCGCTGTTCTGGCTCGCGCAGGAGGCAGGAAAGCTTGCCGCCGAGACCATCGCATCCGCGGTGCGGAACGACCCCGAGCTCGAGGTCAAGGAAAAGGCGGTCTTCGCTCTCTCTCAGCTGCCGCCCGATGAGGGCGTCCCCTTACTCCTCGAGGTGGCGGAAACGCACCCTCACCCCGAAGTGCGGAAGAAGGCGTTCTTCTGGCTGGGACAATCGGGTGACCCCAGGGCGCTCGCGCTTTTCGAGAAGATACTCCTGACGAGATAGCTGTGATATCGTAGCCGCGTCACAAGCGGCTCGATGACGACGCATCGTTTTCCCATGACGTCCGTGCTTCGCGACGGCAGGCGGGTTCTCGTCCGTCCTTTTCGGGAGATGGACGTGTCGGTGCTGCACGACTTTTTTCTCCGAATACCCGTCGATTGGCGGCGCTTCGCCTGGGATCCGATCGAGCGACGGGGGCTGGTCGAGAGCTGGGCCGACAACATCGATTACGACAAGGTCTTCCCGCTTCTCGCCTTCGACGGCTCCCGCGTCGTGGCGGACGCGAGCCTGCACCGCCGGGAGTTCGGCCCCCTGCGCCTCGTGGGAAGGATCAAGTGGCTGATCGATCCCGCTTTCCGGGGCGTGGGGTTGGGGGCGATGCTCGTGAACCTGCTGATGGATGCCGCCCGCGACCGCGGGTTACGCCATCTCACGGCGATGCTCATCTCCGACCTCGAACAGGATGCAATCGAGGTGTTGAGTCCGCTCGGATTCAAAGAGTACCGCATACCCGGATACGGAACGGATCCGGACGGCAACAACCACGACATGAGCAAGCTCGTGTTCTCGTTCCCCGAGAACGGGGCCCCCGCGGACTGACGTCGGGCTTTGCCTCTTCCGCGTCGTTGCGTCTAGTCGTTGAGTCTCAGCGAGCTGCCCGCTCGTGAATCTCAGAAAGCCGTTGCGCGATTTTCGGCTTCGTTCACGACGTTGCGCAGGCCCACCTGACTCGAGACCGTCTTCCTGACGTAGATCTCGTTGGGATCGAAAGCCCCGGCCGTAGCGCCCTTCAGGTTTTGCTCCTCCGTTCGTCCCGTCAGCGTCACGTCGACGCGGTTGATCCAGGTGAGCGGATCGTCCGAAGGAGCCACGGGAGGAACGTCGAAAAGATTCAGGCCGTCGTTTCCGATGCCGTATCGAATCTGGAGGTTCTCGATGTTGTGCGCCACTGCGATCCATCCCGCCGGATCGCCCAGGTCTCTCCGCTCGAGAGTCGGGTTCCCTACGGGAGGCGGGGGGCTGACCCGGTAAGTAATCACGCGGAACATGCCCACGACGGCGCAGTCTTCCTTGACCTCGTGGTTGAATCCCCCGGGCACGTTCAGCTCGGAATCGATGTTGCCGGGATTGTGGTTGATTTGCACTGTCGGTTCGCCGCCCGCGGTCGTCATCTGAGGATCCTGGGTGAGGTGAAAGTGGGTCAGCCCCACTTGACCGTCGCCGTTGCAGTCCGCGGTCTCGATGGCCGTCAGCATCATGCCGTACTCGTAAGATTCCTCGACGACCCCGGGCATGGGGTCGAAGGTGTCTGGGTCGAGCAGTAGCGTCGAAGATCGTCCGATCGTCCCGCAGGGACCGCCGCCGCCACCCTTACCCCCGGCCCCGCACTGCTTGGGACGGGAGATGGGGATGTTCGGATCGGCGTAGACGATCGTAACCTCGTCGGGCTGGATGCCGCCGCCGTCGCTCCAAATGACGGCCGAAGCCGGGGGCGTCTTGTATCCCGCGAGCGTCAGATCGCGGCCGATCATATCGAGCCCCGATCGGGTCGACATCTGCATGTCGGCGACCTGGTTCTCGCGCCGGAAGCTGTCCTGGCCGCCCAGGAGAACCCCGAAGACCGAAGCCATGATGATGAGGGTCACGGCGATCGCCACGAGCACCTCGATCAACGTGAAACCTTTGTTGCCTTGTTGTCGGATCATGAGGGCCACGATGCCCCGTTTCCTCGCGGGGTTCAGTGATCGGGGCCGTGGTGGGATGCCCCCCGTTGGCGATGAGGCGTTTCTCCCTCACCTGGCGGTAGAATGAGTCGGGGTGCACGTGAATCGCCGCTCGTCCGTCTTCATCGTGGTTTCGATGCTTCTTGTTGCGAACTTCGTCCGGGCGGAGCGTACGTTGGATCCCACTCAGGCCACGGTTTTCATACGGGTCATCGGCACGGTCCAAAGGGAGATCGACTCCGCCTGGAAGGAGACCATCGAGGAACGCAACGTCGAGATCGGCACCGGAAGCGGTTTCGTGTTCACCGAGTATGGCCATGTATTGACCAACCACCACGTCGTGGGCGGCGACGTGTTCCGCACTCGCGTGCGAGGGATCGAGGTGGAGGTGCGTATCGCGGTCGAGCGGATCGAGATCGTGTTCCCGTCCGTGGGCGCGGGTTCTCTCGAGGAGCCCAGGACGTTTCCGGCCACGCTCGAGGCGACGGATTCGGACCTGGATCTCGCGGTGCTCTCGACGAGCGCGTCCGAGCTGCCTTACCTTGCGTTCGGAGACTCCGATGCCACGGAGAAAGGGCAAGGGGTCAGCGTCTTCGGGTTTCCCTTCGGGCGGAAAGTCGAGATCGGTAAGGGAGACGTCGACGACATCGTGCCTCAGGTCACCGTTACCAGAGGTGCCGTCTCCGCCAGCCGTGCCAACGATTCTGGAGAGCCCTCCTTTCTGCAGACGAGCGCGACGGTCAATCCCGGTAACAGCGGCGGGCCCATGGTCGACGGCGAAGGCTTCGTCCTTGGCGTCATCCGACTGAAGCTTCGCGGCGCCGAGGGGGTCGGATTTGCCGTCCCGGTGAACACCGTGAAGGACTTTCTCGAGTATCGAGGCTACGGCCAGCTTCTGCCCACCGAACGGCTTCGACTCGGCCCCGAACAGACCCTCGAGGGCAAGGGACTGACGCTTCAACTTCCCGACACGATGGAGGACGTTTCCCCCGTTCGCCTGCGAGCTTTTTCCGATCCCACAAACGGCGATGTGCGGTTCGTGGCTGAGCGTGTGGCCTCACCGTGGGAGCTCTCGCGTCTCGAGGCGCTACTGCTCGGGGGCGGTACGTTTGGCCCGTTTCAGGCCTCGGGCGAGCGGCGTTCGAGCGCCTTCTCGTCGGGACGCCTCATTGCGGGATGGGCGAGCGGCACGGACGGGACCGACGGCAACGAGGCGAAACTCGAGTATGCGCTTCTCGAATCCGGCCTCGAGAAAGTCCTCGT
>DASPGQ010000665.1 GCA_035620555.1 Vicinamibacteria bacterium | reverse complement strand
GGCAACCGGAGCAAACTGAACGTATCTACGCCGTTGGAGACGTTCGGTATGTTCGTCACTGCCGAGCCGCATTTTCTCGTGGAGACGCCCAGTCGATTCGTGGCTCTGGAGAACACCGAGCCGACCGTCGACGACGCGATGGTAACGGTCTCTCGAATCAAGTACCGGGGCTCGGAAGGACAGTACGACTTCGTGAACGAATCCCTCGAGGACATGCGAGAAGTCAAGGGGGAGATTCGGCCGCATCTGGACTCGGCCCGTACCGCGGTGGACCTCGCCGAACGAGCGGGAGCCGACCGTTTCGCGGAGGACGAGCTGTCCCGGGCGCGACAATCGTTGAGCAAGACCGAGGCCGCGGCGGAGCTGGGCGTCGAAGGAAAAGCGATGATGCCCATTGCTCACGAGACTATCCGGCTCGCCGTGGAGGCGGAAAAGCTCGCGAAAGAGCGCGCTTTCGAGACCGCGCTCGACGAACAGAGACGCGCCAACGCCCGGAGGATCGATGAGCTCCGCGTCCAGGTCAAAGCGGCAGCGGACGAGGCGGAGCGGGTCCGAGTGATGGCGGAACAGCGAGAGCTCGAGCGAACGATGGAAGCGCGTGCCCGCCAGGCGGCCGAGGCGCAAGCCGAAGAGGCGCGCAGACGGGCCGAAGAGGCGGAAGCGGAGAGGATGGCAGCGGAGCGCGAACATTTCCAGGCCGAGCAGAGGAGAATCGAGGCCGAAGCCGAACGTCTCGAAGCGGAGAAGACGGCGGCTGAAGCTCGTAGAGCGCGGGCGCTGGCACGTGAGGAGCTCGAGGAGGCCCTCGGCCGGGTCGCAGCCGTACGGGACGCCGCCCGAGGTCTCATCGTGGAGATCCCAGACGTACTGTTCGCGTTCGGCAGCGCGCGCTTGACCCCGGAGGGACGGGAGAAGCTGGCAAAGCTCTCGGGGGTGATCCTCGTGGCCGACGGATACACGCTCAGCGTCGAGGGTCACGCGGACAGCGTGGGCAGCGAATGGCACAACCAGGAGCTTTCCCGAAAGCGAGCGGAAGCGGTCCGCGACTATCTCTTGTCTCAGCGAATTCCACCCGGGAACGTCAGTGCGACCGGTTACGGTGAGTCTCGGCCGGTCGCCTCGAACGAGACCGAGGAAGGACGACAGCGGAACCGGCGGGTGGAGATCGTCATTGCCGACGAGCCCGCACCGACCACTCGGGTCAGCGAGAACTGGTGAGACATGAGCTTCTGACAGAGACTGACCCATGTCTCATTCGGTAAGCGAGAGGCGCCGGCGACGAGCGACGAGGTTCAGCGTTCCCCCCTTCCCGCGTCGCTTGATCGTCGGCAGCCTCTCGCTGTTGTTGGGGACGATCGCGCTGGGGCGCGACGAGACTCGGAGCGGCATGGCGCCCGTTCTTCAGACGACCTCGGAGGCACGGCCAACCTTCCGCGGCACGACGGAGACCGTGCTCCTCCAGGTTTCGGTTTTCGACAAGGATGGAGCACCGGTCGGCGATCTACGGCGGCAAGACTTCGTTGTCTACGAAGATGGCGTGCCGCAGGAGATTACTTACTTCGAGCACGGCGCCGCTGCCGACACGGTCCCTACCGGAATCGTGCTTCTCGTCGATACCAGCAGCAGCATGAAGGGGGTCGAGCTCGTCCAGGCCAAGGAGGCTGCTTTGCGATTCCTGGACGAGACTCCCTCGCAGGCGGAGATCGCGATCGTGGGCTTCGATCACGAGACGAAGGTCGTCCAGGATTTCACTCGCGACCGAAACACCCTCATGGAGGCCGTCCATCGACTCGCTTCCGGCGGTGGAACCGCTCTCTACGACGGCATCCTCCAGGCGCTCGAGCTTCTGGGGGACTCGACCAGCCGACGCCAGGTTTTGATCCTTCTCAGCGACGGAAAGGACCTCGACAGTGTTACGCAATTCGGCGAAGTGCGGAACCGGATCGAGTCGAGTCCGGCGGTCGTGTACGCCGTGGGCTACTACTCGTCACACGACCGCCCGATCTACGTGAATGCCGAAAAGCACTACAAGAACCCGCCTCTCGATATCAATCTGAACCCGGCCTGGGTGTTGAGAGAAGCCGCCGCGGTCTCCGGCGGGACGGCCTACTTCCCACGAGTATCCGCCGAGCTCACGCCCTTGTTCATCGAGATCGCACGAGGAATGCGTCTCCAATATGTGATCGCGTACTCGCCGGCGTCGGCTGACGGAGAGCCTCGATTTCGAAAGATCGAGGTTCGTGCTACGGAAGCTGCGACTCACGCGCAGCCCCTCACGGTTCGCACGCGACGAGGCTACGTCCGGTAACCGGGCCTTAATCGAAGGGGTCCCCGAATCGACCTCGCGCCTGGAATGAAGCCGCCCGAAAGGCCCGCGCGATCCCGTAATCGAGGCCTACAAGAAGGACGTGGATCGATCCTTGCTCCGGGAGAACTTGAAGCTCACGGTCGAAGAACGACTGAGGAAGCTCGCAAGCATGCTGCACTTCCTCGAGGGATGGCGCGGTGCCGCCTCCAATCAGAGAATCCGGCGCGGCTGGCCTCAGCCCTGGACAAAGAAAGGGCGCCTCACCCCCTTTTGAGGGGTGGGCGCCCGATTTTTGGAATAGATTAGTCTGTCGCAGGCGTGGTGACGTCGATCGACTTCGCTATGTTCTTGCCCGAATCCACCACGTAGCGAACCGTCGCCCGAGCACCCGGTTGGATATCGGCGATATCGATCGGCTCCCCTCTCGATGTCAGCTGCGTCGCCTCGTCGACCACGAACTTCCGCACCACACCAGATTTTTCGGGCGGGCTCGCGGCCTCCTTGAGGGTAAGCGTCGCCGGTTGAGTGGAGACTTCCACGATCTCACCCTTGGCCTCGATCTCCCCGTTCACGGACTGGATCGCGAGCGCGGGGATCGCAAGGGCTGCCATCACCGTCATCAGCACGATTGCTTTCTTCATTTTCGACACCTCTTCTCGGCGCGTCGACCCGGCTCAATGCAAGAAGGGGGCCGTTCCCAAGGCAGGAACATCTAGCTCGTTGCATGCGCTCGAGATAGGCCTCGGCGTCATCCCGGAAGCTTGCGGCCGGCTACGAGATTGTCCCTACGCTGCCATACACGATGACCTCTAAGGGAAGGCAAGAAGTACACGGCGACGAAGCGGGTATCTCTCGTTTACGAACGAGGTCCAAAGCACCCAGGTGGATTCGTTTAGCCGCAGCGATGCGGCATGACTTCCACCTCGGGAGAAAAAGTACATGCCGGGAAAAAAGTACACACGATCGATGTCACCGATAATGTCACCCCTTCGCCAACCCGCCGTCCGGTCGTAATTTACGGGCAATTTCGCGCTTGGCATTCGGATTGCTGTCAAATTGCGTCACGGAGGTGACGACTGTTCGCCCGGGCCGACTCCCGTATTCCGACCGAAGCCCTTCGAGGGAAACCCGGTGTGGGGTCCGGGATTCTCGCCCTTTTCTGGCTTGCCGCTGCCATCATCGGCGTCGATGCCTTCGTCGTCTATCGGTACGTATCTATCCACGATTCCTACGCACCGCTTCTCGACTTCGTCGGCCGGCAACCCCAATTCTGTAGGAGCATCGAGCTCCTCGCCCGTCGCGGGGTGGAGGGCGATTTCCGAGCGCACGAGCCCTTACTCGAATCGATGCAAGACTACGAAGAAACGCTCGGCCTTCTCGAGAACCGTGATCCCATCGAATCTAACGTCATCGAGCCGCCCGAGACGATAGCGAACGCCCTGCGCAGACAAGGGGCGGTTTGGAACGAGGTGAAACCGCTACTCGACGAGATAGTGGACTCACGAGGGCTGATTCCTTTGGCGGCGAAACTCGAGCTCGATCGCGGCATGACCCGCCTACTTCAAAGCTCGTTCGAGGTCGTCGACGCCGTCGCAAGGTGGCGAGACGACGAGCGTCTGAAAATGATCCGAAGGGTAACCGCGGTGAGCCTCGCGGGCTTGTTGGTGCTCCTCGTGGCATTGAAGGTCGCCTGGGATCGAGTGGTGTTACCCGTGAGAGAGCTTCGCGAGCAGGCGCTCGGCATCGCAACGCGAAATCGGGACGAGATGCCGGAAAACGAGATCGATGCCGTGGTGGAAACTCTTGCCGACATGTCGAGCAGCATGAGCCGGCTTCGCCTGGAGCAAACGAGAATCAAGGCAGAGCTTCGCCGCGCGGAAACCGACTATCAGTCCATATTCGACAACGCCGTGGCGGGAATCCTGCGCACTGACGCGAACGGCAAGCCCCTAATGGCGAATCGTGCCCTGGCGCGAATGCTCGGCTACTCCTGTCCGGGAGAGTTGTTGGAGGCGCTCGACGACGTGCACCATCAATTGTTCGTGGACAGAAACCATCGCTCTCGTTTCGAGCGGCTCCACCGAGAGCATGGTCACGTGGAGCTGGAGACGAAGGCCCGTCGCCGTGACGGAAGCACGGTCTCGGTCTTGGAGAGCGCCTGTTCGGCTGAGAGCGCCGACAAGTCCCTCGTCTACGACATGGTGATCGTAGACGTCACCCCGTTGAAGAAAGCGCAGGAGTCGCTGCGTAACCTATCCGGCCGGCTTCTCCGCTCTCAGGATGAAGAGCGCCGTCGCATTGCTCGTGAGCTTCACGATAGCACCGGTCAGCTTCTCGCTGCCTTGGGAATGAATCTCGGGCGGATCGATCAGCTTCTTCCCGAGCTCCGGGATTCCGTGGCGAGCTCGGTCGAGCTCGCAAACGACTGTTCACGGCAGCTGCGGAGTATGTCCTATCTGCTGCACCCGCCGATGCTCGAGGAAATGGGCCTGGTTTACGCCCTTCAAACGTTCGTCAAGGGATTTTCCACTCGGAGCGGAATTCGAGTCGAGCTCGATGCGCCATCATTCATTACCAGAATGGACCCAGATGCCGAGCTCGCGCTGTTTCGCGTTGCCCAGGAGGCGCTAACAAACGTTCAGCGGCATGCCGATAGCTCGGATGCGATTATCCGGATCCGCTCGACCGAGGCCGAGATCCACCTCGAGGTCGAAGACCACGGGCGCGGTCTCGACGAAGATCTCCTCGGCTCCAACGGGGATAGCCAACTCGCAAACATGGGAGTGGGCGTGAGGGGGATGGAAGAACGACTCAGACAGTTCATGGGGCGTTTGAGCATAGAATCGGCACGGGGCCGAACCGTCGTTCGGGCCGAGTTGCCTCTTTCCCGACCCTCGTCCCCGGCGGACATTCCGAAAGTGTAGCCATCAGCCGGGTTGGCGATTCTCTTGGCTCGCGAGATCGTTTGAGATATCGTGGAGTCAAGAACTCAGAACGCGCGCCGAACTCGATATCGGAGGAGGCCGAAAGTGCCGTTGCTCCGTGCGCTCGACTCGTTTTTCGCGCTCGTCGCCGGGCGCGAACTGCGCCGAATCGCGAGTAGGTCATGATGCGCGAGCGTTCCCCACGATTCGGTCTCTGGATCAATTGCTCCACCGCGCTCGTTTGTTTCGGCTGCCCATCACCGCCGCCGGTCGACCCGAGAGACGAGCTCGTCAAACGGGGCGAAGTTCTATTCTTCGAGGAGACCTTCGACGGGAACGGACGTACCTGCGGAACCTGCCACCCCGAGGAGAACAATTTCACGATCGACCCCGAGTTCATCGCAACGCTTCCCGACGACGACCCTCTGTTCGTCTCCGAGCGCCTACCCGAGCTGGCACAAAACTTCGAGAACGTGGTGCTGATACGAGGGCACGGGCTCATCCTGGAGAATCTCGATGGCTTCTCCGATCTCGAGAACATCTTCGTCATGCGAGGCGTGCCTCACACCCTGGCGCTTCGAAATTCGGTCGCGAGCCGTGACGGACCCCGCACGGGATGGTCGGGAGACGGCGCGCCCGGTGATGGCTCTCTTCGCTCGTTCGCCGTCGGCGCCGTGATCCAGCACTTCACCAAGAGCCTGAACCGGATCGCGGGGGTCGACTTTCGCCTCCCTACCGACGAGGAGCTGGACGCTCTCGAGGCATTTCAGCTCTCGCTCGGCCGCCAGGAAGATCCGTCGCTGCCGCTTTCGCTGAAGGGTGAGGTCGCGCGCCGCGGCCAGGAGATCTTTCTCGACCGCAACGGCGGAAAGTGTTCGGCTTGCCACTTCAATGCGGGCGCCAACGGGGACCCGAGCATCTTCGGCACCGACGCGGGGAACTTGAGCTTCGACACTGGAGTGGAGCAGCTTCCCGACCAGCCGCCCGACTTGACCGGGGAAAAGATCCCGCCCGACGACGGCTTCGGGATCCCGGGAAACGGCGAGTTCAACACGCCTCCTGTCGTGGAAGCCGCCGATACGCCGCCGTTTTTTCACAACAACGCCGTCTTCACCATCGAAGGCGCCGTCGCCTTCTACAATGGCGACGCTTTCAATCAATCGCCCGCCGGCCGGCTCCTCGCCAACGCGACCGGAAGCGGGATCCGTCTGGACGCGACCCAGGTCGAGGCCGTTGCCGCGTTTCTTCGCGTCCTGAACGCGATCGAGAACGTCCGGCAGTCGAGCGAGCTTCTCGAGTCGAGCCTAAAGGTGCGACCGTCGGAGAGGGCGCAACGACTGCTTGCCAGGGCGGCAAGCGAGATCGACGACGGGGTCCACGTCTTGTCCGAGAGGGCGCTTCATCTCCCGGCGGTCGAGCAACTACAGGCGGCGTTGCGACTCGTGGAGCGGGAGATCGAACGGCCGGACAAGGCAGGTGGGCCGACGAAGGAGGCGCTCGAGCATCTTCGTCAGGCGCAATCGCTCCTCGTGGAAGGATGAAGCGCGAAGGGAGTCGAATGATGATCCAGCGAAACCTGGGAGCCGCTCTGTGCTTCGTCGCCATGGCGGGCGTCCTGTACGCCCAGCGGGCGACCGAGCTGTACATACCGCTGGGAGAGTCGCCCGAGCTCTCGGAGAGGAACACGGTCATCGGCACCATCGAGGTCGTCGATGCCGACGGTCGAGCGATCGTCGTCCGGAGCAATGGCGAGAGCTTCGCTACGGACGTCACCGATGAGACCCAAATCTATCTCGACAAGAGCAAGCTGCGTGAAAAGAACGACTACGGTGCGTTCGAGGATCTCGTGGAAGGCGCGAGGGTGGAGATTCTCTATCAGGTCGACGAGCGCGCGGCCGAAGGCCCGGCCCGGTGGATAAAAGTCGAGGTCTCGCCTTCGCGACGATAGGCTAGGGCTCGAGCTCGTCCAGGACCGAGAGTGCCACCGCCTGCCCGCTCGCTCCCGCCGCCCACCCCGCGTAGTGGGCCACGTGGACCATCGCTTCGACGATCTCTTCACGGGAGAGCCCGTCCGCACCGAGCCGCGCTCCACGAACGTGCTCGCGTAGCTGATCGGCTCGTCCTTGCGCCGCCAGGAGAGCAATCGTAATGAGCCTGCGGTCGCGCAGGCGAAGCCCCGGCCGGCTCCAGATCTTGGCGAAGAGGTGGTTGACCGCAAGCTCGCGCACCCCCTCGAGGGGCTTGTCTTTCGGCTCGGGTCTCCCGAGAACTTTCTCGAACATCTCGACCCCCTTCGGGTCTTTTGGGACTTCGCTCATCCGTCACCCCTGCCGATGCATCGTGATACCACCGACGACGGTACGAACGATCGGGATCTCCTTGATGGCATCGGGGGCGACTTCACCGGGATCTCGGCCGAGGATGACGAAGTCGGCATACTTGCCCGCGGTGATGGAGCCTTTCACATCTTCTTCGAACGAGGCGTAGGCGCCGTTCACGGTGCAAATGCGCAGCGCCTCCTCCACCGAGACGGCCTGGTTGGCTCCCCAGACGCGGCCCTCGACGTCCCTGCGCGTAACCATGCTCTGGATCGCCATCATCGGCTCGTAGGGACCAGGAACGTAGTCCGAGGCCGGTGCCACAGGGATGCCGTGGTCGAGAAACGACCGATGGGCGAACATCCACTTCATTTTTTCCGGGCCGTATTCCTCCCACTTGCGGCCGTGGTAGTGGACGTATGTGTAGAAAGGCGTCGGGATGGAGCCCGTGGCCTTGATGCGCTGGAGGAGATCGGGGTTCACGAGTGTGCAGTGCTCGAGCCGGTGCCGGGCATCGGGTCTCGGCCACTTCTCGAGAACGCGCTCGTAGGCGTTGAGCACCATGTCGATGGCGAGGTCGCCGTTCGCGTGGATTCCGATTTGAAAATCATGGCGGTGAGCGTCCTCGACCGCTTCGTGAATCTCCTCTTGCGTCATGGTGAGGATGCCGAAATCGTCGGGACGCCCCTCGTACGGGGTGGACATCGCCATCGTCCTCCCCGACGCGGAGCCGTCGGCGCCGAACTTGACGCCACCGACTTTGAGCCACTCGTTTCCCAGTCCGGTGTAAACGCCAGCCGTTTTCAGGCCCTCGAACATGGCGCCCCGCACCATCAGGTAGACTCTCATTCGAAGCTCGCCTGCGTGGTAGGCGTCTTGATAAGCCGTTGCCGAATCGGATCCACAGCTGGCGTCGTGGACGGACGTCAGCCCCGACGACGTCATGAGCTCGGAGATGAGCTTGACGCCTGCCCGCCGCTGCTCCCTGGTGCTGCCCGAAGGGACGACGTCGCTGAAGAGATCGTTTGCCCGCTCGGCCACTTTCCCCGTCAGCTCGCCGTTTTCTTTGTAGATGTGGCCGCCGGGCGGATCGGGTGTTTGCGCGTCGACGCCAGCCTTTTCGAACGCCTTCGTGTTGTACCAGTAGACGTGGCCTCCGCGATGAGAGACGAAGACGGGATGGTTGGGTGCCGCCTCGTCCAGATCCCTTCTCGTGATCTGCCGGTCCTCGCGCACCTTCGTATCGTCGTACTTGAAACCGAGCACCCATTCTCCCGGAGGCGTTTTCGTGGCCCGGGCGCGCAGGGCGTCTTTGATGGCGTCGATGCTGCGCAGGTCGAGGTTCACCGAAACGAGCTCGCGAACTCCTCCCGATGCGGGATGGGAGTGGGCGTCGATGAATCCGGGGGTGACGGTCTGGCCTTCGGCGTCGATGACCTCGGTGTCGCTTCTCATCAGGTTGCGGATGTCATCGCTCGCTCCGACGGCCACGAAGCGCCCGTTCTTGACGGCAAACGCTTCGGCGCGGGCGAGCGAGTCATCCATCGTCGACACCCGCCCGTTCACCAGCACCAGATCGGGATGCGACGCGTCCACGGTGCCGCCCGATTGGGCTCGAGCGCGAGTCGATGCGCCGAATACGCCGGCCGCCACCGAAGCTCCGCTCAGGCGCAAGAACTCGGATCGTGTGTATCTGGCCATGGACACCTCCCGTCGAATCCCGTGTCTTATACCACTTCAAAGATCAGTGGGGTGGTCCTTACATCCTTAGCAAAACCATTACATCCGCTTAACCATCCGAGCGGCCCGGCCGTGTCTATCATATAGTCATGCGGAGGCCCTTCATGCGTCGAACGGGAGAAAGCGCGCTTCCGGAAGCGGCGGTCGCGAGCGCGGCAGTGCCAGAGCCAGAAGCTCCGCAAGCGCCGGTGAGCGAGCCGCGAGCGGAGGTTTCGCCGAGCCGCGGTCGAGTGCGACCCGCCCGGCGGCGTTGGCCTATCGTCGCCGCCGTCCTCGTCCTCGCGGGCGCCGGCTACTTCTACTGGCGCACGCGGAGCGCGGAAGGAGCCCCGCAATACCGCTTCTCCACGATCGAGCGGGGGGACATCGAGTACCTGGTCTCGAGCACGGGAACGCTCGAGCCGTTGACAAAGGTGGCCGTCGGCACCCAGGTCTCGGGCATCATCTCGGAGATCCTGGTCGACTTCAATGATCGGGTGGAGAAGGGCCAGGTGGTCGCTCGCATCGATCCCACGCTCCTCGAGAGCGCCGTCCGGGACGCGCGGGCGAACCTTGCCCGCAACTTAGCCCAGCTCCAGCAGCTCGAAAGCGAGTACAGCCGCATCGAAAGGCTCTTCACTGAGGGTCTGGTCTCACAGACGGAGTACGACACCGCGAGATACGCCCTCGCCGTCGGCCGGGAGACGGTGAGCTCCTCCGAGATCGCGCTCGCCCGCACCGAGCAGAACCTGGCCTATGCGACCATCTACGCTCCGGTCTCGGGGACGGTCATCGAACGCAACGTGGACGTGGGACAGACGGTCGCCGCCAGTTTCTCGGCGCCCCAGCTCTTCCTCATCGCCGCCGATCTGCGGCGCATGCAGATCCTCGCGACCGTCGACGAAAGCGACATCGGCCGCATTCGCAAGGACCAGAGCGTTCGCTTCCGGGTCTCGGCTCACCCCGACCGCACCTTCGAAGGTAAGGTGCGCCAGGTGCGCTTGCAGTCGACGCTGGTGGAGAACGTGGTGAACTACACGGTGGTGATCGACGTCGATAACCACGAGGGGTTGCTTCTTCCGGGAATGACGGCCACGGTCGACTTCTTCGTGGAGACGGCGACGAACGTGTTGAAGATCCAGAACTCCGCTCTCCGATTTCGGCCCACTGCCGAGATGCTGACGGGGCTTCGTGAGAGCGGCGGGCGGCCCGCGAGAACCCAAAACGGTGGTGACGGCGCGAGGCTCTGGATCCGCGGTGCCGACGGAAAGCTCTCGATGGTCCGGGTAACGACCGGGCTCACCGACGGCCAGTGGACGGAAATCTCGGGGGAGGGAATCGAGGAAGGGATGGAAGCCGTCGCGGGGGTGATCACCGAGCAGACTCCCGCCACCTCCAACCCGTTCGCCGGACCGCAGCCGCAGAGGCGATTCGGTCCACGCGGATTCTGAGAGAGCCGACATGCCGCGAGACCTCGTGATCCGAGTCGAAAGGCTCACCAGAGTCTATGGATCGGGAGAGAACCGGGTCGTGGCGCTCGGTGGCATCGACCTCGAAGTCGCGCCCGGCGAGATGATCGCCATCATGGGCGCCTCGGGCTCGGGGAAGTCGACTCTGATGAACATCCTCGGCTGTCTCGACTATCCCACGAGCGGCGCCTACTTCCTCGATGGCGAGCGGGTCGACGAGCTGGGGAAGAACGATCTCGCCGACATCCGGAATCAGAAAATAGGCTTCGTATTTCAGGGATTCAATCTCCTCGGGCGGACGTCGGCCGTCGAGAACGTGGAGCTTCCGCTTCTCTATGACCGCACGGGACGCCGCCTCGACACCCGCGCGCTCGCGGAACGGGCCCTCGAGCGGGTGGGGCTCGCCGACCGGATGGACCACCAGCCGAACGAGCTCTCGGGAGGACAGCAGCAGCGGGTCGCCATCGCTCGGGCTCTCGTCACCGATCCCGCCATCCTCCTCGCCGACGAGCCGACGGGGAACCTCGACACCCGGACCTCGATCGCCATCATGAATCTCCTTCAAAGGCTGAACGCCGAGGGCATGACCGTCCTTATGGTGACTCACGAGCAGGAAATCGCGAGCTACGCTGAGCGGATCGTGGAGCTGCGCGACGGACGGATTCTCCGCGACCAGCGCGTGCCCGCTCGGCAGGCGGCCCGGGTGCTCTCGCCATTGGTGTGAAATGAAAGCCAGAGTGCTTACCAAGGTTGCGGCCCAGAGCATCCTCAAGAACAAGATGAGGACGCTCCTCACCATGCTGGGCGTCATCATCGGCGTGGGCGCGGTGATCGTCATGGTTGCGATCGGCGAGGGCGCGAAGAGGCGGATCGCCGAGCAGGTGGCGAGCCTCGGGACCAACATGATTGTGATCACTCCCGGTGAAATGAGGCTCTCCGGGGTGAGCCAGGGAGGCTCGACCTCGAACCGGCTCAGGCTCGAAGACGCCCTGGTCCTGGAGCGCGAGGCAACTCTTCTTTCAGCCGTTTCTCCCGTCGTGGTCACCCGGGGCCAGGTCATCGGGGGGCAGGGGAACTGGCGCACTTCGACCCAGGGGGTGTCGACGGAATATCCGATCATCCGCAACTGGTCGCTGGAATCGGGAGTGTTCTTCGGCGAGAACGACGTGCGCACGATGCGAAAGTCGGCCGTCATCGGCAAGACCGTGGCCGACAACCTCTTTCCCGGGCAGGATCCCGTGGGCGAGCGCATCCAGATCCGCAGCGTTCCCTTCCAGATCGTGGGGGTTCTGAGCCGCAAAGGACAGACACCCGAGGGAATCGATCAGGACGACGTGATCCTTGCGCCCTACACCACGGTGCAGACTCGGCTCTCCGGCAGAAGCTGGATTCCCCAGATCCTCGCGAGCACCTACTCGCCCCAGGACGTCCCCGATGCCCAGGACGAGATCCGGCTCATCCTTCGCGAAGCGCACGAGCTTCCCCCTTTCAGCGAGGACGACTTCGCGATACGCAACCAGAGCGACATCGCGAGCGCGGCGGAGAGCACCACCGAAGTGATGACGCTCCTTCTGTCGGCGATCGCCAGCATTTCGCTTCTCGTCGGCGGGATCGGGATCATGAACATCATGCTGGTCTCGGTCACCGAGAGGACCCGGGAGATCGGGCTCCGCATGGCGATCGGCGCCCGCGGGTCGGACGTGCTGAAGCAGTTCCTGGTGGAAAGCGTCGTCGTCAGCACTCTCGGAGGGCTCATCGGCGTCGCCGTCGGTTACGGGAGCGCCCTTCTCGTGGGACGCATCGCCGGTTGGAGCATCGCCATCTCACCGGCGACGACCCTCCTCGCCCTTGTTTTCGCCGGCGCCGTCGGCGTGTTCTTCGGTCTCTACCCCGCGCGTCGTGCGGCGGCCCTCAACCCCATCGAGGCCCTGCGATACGAGTGAGGCCCGGCAGCGCATCACGCTCGTTCGCTGGCACGATCTGAAGATCAAAGAGTCCGCGCTCTTCCTGCCAGCGGCCTCTCCGCCCGAGTGAAACGAACCTCGCACCTCTTACTCAGCTGGATCGCCGTGTCGGGCGTGAGTTATCCTCCCGAGCCATGAGCAAGCTTCTCCTGACTCTAACCTGCGCGCTGGTGGCCTCGAATGGTGTAGCCTCTCAGAGCTCTTCGGATCGAGCTCGCGAAGTCCACTCACGGGCGCTCGTTCTCGATACGCACGCCGACACCACCCAGCAGATGATCTTCGAGGCCTTCGACCTCGGCGCGCGGGCTTCGACGGGCCACGTCGACATCCCGAGGATGCGTGAGGGCGGCGTCGACGCCGTGTTCTTCTCCATCTGGATGCCGGGGACGCTCTCCGGTCCCGACGTCGTGAAACGTTCGTTGCAGCAGATCGACGCCGTGCGGGAGCAGGTTCGCCGTCACCCGGACGACCTCGTGCTCGCGACCGCCGCTTCCGAGGTACGAGAGGCCCAGCGGGAAGGGAAGATCGCGGCGCTCATGGGAATGGAAGGCGGTCACATGATCGACGACGACCTTGCCGTGCTGCGCATGTACCGCGAGCTCGGAGTCCGCTATCTCACCCTCACCCATTTCCAGAACAACCACTGGGCGGACGCCTCGACCGAGGAGCCCGAGCACAACGGCCTCACCGATTTCGGCAAGGACGTCGTGCGCGAGCTCAACCGGCTCGGCGTCATGGTGGACATCTCCCACGTCTCGGACAAGACCTTCTACGACGCCCTCGAGGTCTCGAGAGCTCCGCTCATGGCGTCGCATTCTTCCTGCCGGAGCTTGAGCGACCATCCCCGCAACATGTCCGACGACATGATCAAAGCGCTCGCGGCCAAGGGCGGCGTCATTCAGATCAACTACGAGATCACGTTCCTCAGTCAGAAAGCGAAGGACGCCAAAACCGCCCAGGGTTGGGACGTCACGCAAATCGTGGAGGCTTTGAGCGAGCGCTGCGGCGACAATCTCGCCTGCGAGATCCGGGAAGGCGAGCGGCTCGACCGCGAAGCGATGGAGCGCGGCGAACTTCCCCAGGTCAGCTGGACCGAGATCGTCGATCACATCGACCATGTGGTGACGCTCGTGGGACCCGAGCACGTCGGGCTTGGGTCCGATTTCGACGGCGCCTCCATGCCGCTCGGAATGGACGACATCTCGAACGTCCCGAGGCTGACTGGCGCTCTCCTCGAAAAGGGCTATCGCGAAGAGGACATCGTGAAGATCCTGGGCGGGAACCTGCTCCGAGTGATGGAGGAGACGGAGCGAGTCGCCGCCTCGATGCGGTGAGCAGCTACGCGACGCCGAGGTTCTATCTTCAAAGACCACGGCCGCCCTCTTAATCCTGGATCAGAGGCCGAACGTGTTCCCAATCATTCCAGATCGAGAAACCAACGCAGTCCGTGGTCCACGTCGTCCATGACGTCTCGGGGAAGAGCGCCGACGAGCTCTTCCAGGTCGGACTTGTTCAACGTTGCGATCGAAGAGGCGTTGACGACGGAGTCGCGTGGAAGCCCGGTGCGCCGGCGGCGAAGGAGAGTATTGCCGGGAGCACGCGATAGAACGGTATTGCTCGTGAGCCGGCACGCCACAACGGTGCTGATTCGGCTTCGGTTAACCTCGTCTCGCTGGAGGACCAGTACCGGATGGCGATAGCCTGGTTCCGAGCCGCGGGGTTCCCGCAGATCCGCCCACCAGATTTGTCCTCGCTCGATCACCGGCGATCCGCTGGCGAATCTCTGAGCACCGCCTTCGTGCGGTTCCGAAGAGCAACCGCGGCCGGCTCATCGCCCGGCTGGCCGGCCTCGGCGATGACCTCATTCCAAGCTTCCGTCGCGTCGCGTGGAAATTTCCGTCGGGCGAGGTACTCACGGACTGCGTCCGCGAAAAGGCGGCTTCGAGAGACTTTGAGCCGCCGGGCGCAAAGCTCCACCTCACGAAAAAGCTCATCCGGGATCGATATGGCGGTTTTCACAATTAAGTATAACCAGTTATACCAGGGGGCCTTGCGGCGCTGCGCGCCGATCTCGCGGCAGACGTTTTGGCCACCGCTCGGCAGGCTGGGTCGTACTTTTTCATCAGCCAGACTGGGCTTGCCGCGCCACGGAACGCTCCCTATACTTTCCTGGTGGACTTTCGCAGTCGCCTCCTGCGGACGCTCGAGGCGATCCAGCCGGTGCTGGAAGAGTCCGGTGTCCTCGTCGTTGGCTCCGCAGTCCCGACTCGAGCCGAACGCGGCGTCGACTCTCGTCATTTCGCAAGGCGTCGATATCATGGTTCCGCTTCCCAGCCACGATGCCGTGAAATCGCGGCTTACTCGGCTGCGCGGTCTCAGTCCTTCGCCCGACGAGCCGTCGGTCTGGATTCCCGACGCGGCCGATCGGATCGAGGTGAACTTCATCGGCATGGATTCCGCTCTTCAGGACCCGACCGAAGCCTACGTGGTCGACGATGCGCAGTTGCCCTTGCTGGTGTTCGGAGCGCTGTCGCTCCTTCGGCCTGACGAGCCGGTTCGGGTGGAAGGTCTCGTCATCCCGGTGCCGCGACTCGCGGGCCTCCTCGTCGAAAAACTCGTAACCGACCGGAGCGGCGAGAAGGGGAGCGCGACCTTCTCGTCGCCCTCGGTCTTCTCGTCCTGGCGAAGGACGATGAGCTGACGGAAGTGGAGGAAACCTACGCGGCGCTTTCCGCTGAGCTTCGCCATGCCGTGCGATCCAACCTCGCTATTCTCTCTCTGATGGAGTCCCGGACCGGAATGCCGGATCCCGGGCCGCAGCGTCCTCGAATCGCAGCGCTCCTGCGCAGGCTCGAGCACATCGAGGAGAAAGTTGGTTGATGCTGTCGCTCGCGAAGCGCGTCAAGGCCATGAAGAGCCGGGTGACCGTTCGTGCCTGGGAGTACCGCCCGCGAAACCTCGCCAAAGGCACCTGGCTCGGGTGAGGAGGCTCTTGGCGCATTCCAGCCACGCGTACGCACTCACCGAGTCGTCGGCACGAGAGCTACTCGCGGAAGGTCACCGCGTCGAGCCCGCCGGGGAG
>DASPGQ010000664.1 GCA_035620555.1 Vicinamibacteria bacterium | reverse complement strand
GACGTCCACCGCATGATGGTAGCGGGTGTAGACGCAAGCGACGCTCATCCCGAGAGCGAACACGGCGAGGATGGCGGCCGTCCTGCGGCGGAAACGCGCGACGCCAAAGACGACGCCCCAACTGGCGGCCACGTGCGAGCTGGGGAAACACCCGCCGGAAACGGCGCCGTGCTCGATGATCTTTTCGATGATCGGGGTGAAGACAAGTCCCTGGAACGGCTTCAGGCTGACCATGAGCTCGGGATTCTCCCACGGCCCACGGGCGGGAAGAAAAGGATACCAGACGAAGCACAAGATGAAGGCGGTGATCGCCGTGCTCAGCGTGGGCTGAAAAGCCGCCGACGGCCGCGCCTGATCCCCAAAATACATGGACACGACTCCGCCCACGAGAATGCAGTAGTAGGAGAAATAGAATCCGTGAAAGATCTCGTCTTGCCAGAAGCCCACGTGGGGGTCGAGAAGGATCGCGGGCAGCTCCCCGAAGACCCATCGGTCCCACGCGTAGAGCGTCGGCTCGAACCAGTAGGGTGCGTCGGGATAGACCGCGCCGACCGTCTGCTGGACCTCCTCGAAGAAGAACAAGACGAGGAGAAGCGGATAGGTGTACCGAAGAAAACGGAGTCCTCCGCGAACGTGACGTCGAAAAGCGCCCTCGCCCGAAGGCGCCGTCTCCCAACGCGCTCCCCGGGCGGGCAGAGCCAGTATGACTCCCAGCACGATCGCGTGGAACACGAGAATGGGTATCGGGTTTTCGAAGTTGCCGTGAAACCACGCCACGAGAAGCGCGACCCATGCCGTGTAAGTGACCAGGAGCAGATCGAGCGGCGCGAAACGTCCGCTTCCCCTAGCCGTTTGGATAGGCGGATCTAACTCTTCGGATAGTCTTGACACAGTTTTCCTTGCGATGTTCATGTGCGGCAAGCTTTTTGCACACACCGTGCCGACGAAGGAGGAAAACGATCGATATGCGCACGGTTATATTGCTCTCTGTCGCCGCGATTGTCTCGGGTTGCGATACGTCGACGTCGGTTCCGATCGACACGGCGGCGTTGCAAGGCGTATGGGCTCTAGAGGCTTTCGAGCTCTCGGGAGGACAGGTTGTCACCGTCCCCGACCCCTCCCAATATACTCTCGAGCTCGCGGAGGACGATGCGCTTCATGCCCGAACCGATTGCAACCTCTGTAACGGCAGCTATCGCGTCTCGGGCAGCGACCTCTCGATTGGTCTTCTCGCCTGCACCCGCGCTGCCTGCCTTCCAGGCTCTCTAGAGCAGCCTTACGTCGATGCCCTCGGTTCGGCGACGAGCTGGGAGCTCGTCGGGGATGAGCTCACCATTCGCTATGCCGGCGGTCGGATGCGATTCGGAAGATTATAGAATAGGCACGTGCCGCTCACTCGGGAACTGGCGTGGGAGCACCTCTGCTCCTGGACGGAGACGGACTCGCTCCGAAAGCACGCCCGCGCCGTGGAGATCGTGATGCGAAGCGCCGCCCGGCACTACGGGAACGAGAACGCGAGCGAGGACACCTGGGGCATCGCGGGCATGCTCCACGATGCCGATTACGAGAAGTGGCCGGAGGAGCATCCGCAGCGCATCGTGGCGTGGCTGCGCGAGCAGGGAGAGGAAGTCATCGCTCACGCGATCTCCGCTCACTACACGAAGTGGAACGTTCCTTACGAGAGCGTTCTCGACAGGGCCCTCGTCGCCTGCGACGAGTTGACCGGCTTCATCGTTGCCTGCTGTCTCGTTCGACCGGAGGGTATCGCGACCCTCGCCGCGAAGAGCGTCAAAAAGAAGCTGAAAGACAAAGCCTTCGCCGCCAAGGTGGAGCGCGCCGAGATTCAGGCCGGAGCCGACCTTCTCGGGGTCGATCTCGCCCAGCACATCCAGTTCGTCATCGAGGCACTCAAGCCCCACGCCGAGGAGCTGGGCATCACCGGGCGCGACTTGAAGGCGCTCCCTTGATCAGAGGGCCTGCACCAGGGTCCGCTCGCTCTGGTGTGTCGTAAGGACCTCCGGTCCGATACGTTTGCTCAAGTAGACCTTGGACTCTCGGTTGTCGTACTCGTTGCGCTCGTACTTGATCACGTCGAAGCTCAGGTGGGTGAGTGTCGCGCGCATGACGTAGAACTTGTTTTTCGTTTTGACCACGATCTCCTTGAAACCGTGCTCGAGGGCCCAGGTCTCTTGCTGCTCGGTCAACGCGCGGAAATGTCCCTGCCCCCTCCAATCGGAGCGCGTGCCGCCGATCCAGCTGTAGAGGATGCGTCTCCCGCCGAACTGGACGGCACCCGAAAGGCGCCCCACGAGATCCGCGAGCTTGGGCTCCTTCTCGTGCGCGTGAATCTCGTGGCCCACCTTGTAGGACACCGGCATGAGCTGGGTCGGATCCGACGGTAGTTTGGCCTCCGCCATGAGAATGCAATGGTCCCGATCGGAAAGCCGGCGCTGGATCTCAGCGGCGGTCTTCTTGCGGTCGAACTCGCCAAAGAATTCCTCGATGTACTGAATCTCCAGCGCGCCGCGCTCGAGAGGATATTGCTTGATGTGGTAGGTCCTATCAGCCGACGCCACGACTCACATTATATACACCCCGTCCATGCGGAAATGATTTTGGGTTTCCGCTCGGCACGCGAGGTTTGTCCCAGCGTACGATTGCGGGTGTCGGCTTTCCCCTTGTGGCGCGTTGCACTTCGCGTCTCTCCAATGGTAAAATTTAATTCTCCAACAGTAATTTCTTAATCGTCGCCCGGCCCCACCCCGGCGTTTCGGGACTTCTTTTTTTCTTAGAAGTCAAGAACACGAGGCGCGAGGAGTTTCGCATGAGCAACCTAGACGACGGTGACCTTCGGGAGGCTCTCTCCGAGATCCAACAGTATCTCTCTGACCGATTGGCCCCATTGATGGTCACCGACTCGATGCTGTATCTCTTGACCCAGCCGCCCGAGGCGATGATTTCCGCGATCCGCGACTGGCTGCTCGCCCAGGTGGACGACACCCGCCCCAACGTCACACTTTCCGACTATCTGTTCCACGCCGTACGCAAGATCCATTTGCTCGGCGAGCTCGATCTCGTGGGGCGCGAGGCCCTGGGCAAGTACCTGGAACAGCTCGGACAGCAGCTCGTCATGGACTGTCCCGAAGAGGATCGGGAGCTCCTGTGCTCGAACCTGGCCCGTCTCGGACAATCCGAATCCGGCGTCGTGGCTCGGGTCGAGACACTTCACCGTCAGCCCGGAGCGCCGGGAGCGACGGGGCCGGTGGCTGCGACTGGAGGTCCGATGTCGGCGGCCGCCGAGCGTGGGCTTCGTCGACTCGAGGTTCTTCTCGAACGACTCAGCCGTCATGGGGTCGCGTCGCCCAGCCAGGCGGATTCTGCCAAGGAGCCGAGCCGTCGCGAGCTGCTTTCGCAAGCCATCGCCGCGGCGGCGGCAAGCTCCTCGAACGCGCGCGATCTCGATCACCGTCTCGACCTCCTCAAGAAGGTCGGGATCTCGGCGGACAACGACAAAGTGTTCGAGCTCCTCGCGGGAAGCTTGCCGGGATGGAACGTGGAGGCCGACCGCTCGAGCGAAGGCCCGCAGAAACGACCCGCGTTGAGCTACTCGGCGGAGGCGATGTACCGGTTCGTC
>DASPGQ010000663.1 GCA_035620555.1 Vicinamibacteria bacterium | reverse complement strand
TTTCCGACCCGACCTTGCGGGATTCAGAACTTATTCCCGCCTCTCGACGGCTCGGTCAAACACTCTGCTGTCGGTGGTCTTCTCGTCCATGGGCGCGGCGGCGATGTGACCAAATTGTGACCGTTCGCCCCTACCCGATCTCGTAAACCGCTGAAAGAAAAAACGAACGCGGTTTATGGTGCCGAAGCGGGGATTTGAACCCCGACCCTCGCAAGGAGGACTGCGCCCTGAACGCAGCGCGTCTGCCAGTTCCGCCACTTCGGCACGAACGGTGGGCATTTGATGATAGGTTCGTCGCGCCGTATTGTCAAAGACTGGATTGACTCGATCTCCCCTCATGTTGTCGTCGGAAGCGATCGCGGAGCGCATCAAAGCGCGCTTGGTGCGGCTCGGTCGGCCCACGACGGAGAAGGACCTCCTGAAACAGCTCCGGCTCAAGGGTGAATCGCGCCGTAGGGCCAAAGACGTATTGGCCGACATGCTGCGTCGGGGGGTGCTGGTGAGCACTCGAACGGACCGTATCGGGCTTCCCGAGCGGATGGACCTCGTGCGGGGGCGGCTCGATATGAAACGGGGTGGCTTCGGCTTCGTTGTGCCATCGGATAAAGGGCGCACCGACGTGTATGTCGCGACGCACGATCTGGCGGACGCGCTTCACGGCGACCAGGTGCTCGTTCACATCGACCGGCGGGGGGAAGGTGGGCGGCCCGAAGGGCACATCGTGAAAGTGGTCGAGCGCCGGACGACGCGCATCGTGGGCCGGCTTTCGGTCGACGCGGGCGGAACGCGGCTCGTTCCGTTCGATCCGCACGTTTTCTACGAAGTCTTCATTCCGGACAAGGATCTGATGGGAGCGCAGCCCGGCGACATGATTGCGGTCGAGCTGACACGTTTTCCGACGCCTTATCGCGCTCCGACGGGGCGCATCGTGGAGGTCATGGGAAGCGTCGACGAGCCGGGGGTCGACGTGCAGGTCGTTATTGCCGCGCACGGCCTGCGAGATGCTTTCCCCGAGGATGTGCTCGCGGAATCCGAGGCGATCGCGACCGACGTCGAAGAGACGGCAACCGAACGACGAGAAGATTTCCGCGATCGTCCGATCGTAACGATCGACGGAGAGACGGCTCGAGATTTCGACGACGCCGTCGAGGTGGAGGTTCTCCCAAACGGCAACTTCCGCCTCGGCGTTCACATCGCCGACGTTTCCCATTACGTGCGCCAGGGGTCTCATCTCGATGCCGAAGCGCTCCTTCGAGGGACGTCGGTCTACTTTCCTGACCGCGCGATCCCGATGTTCCCCGAGCGTTTGTCGAACGGAATCTGCAGCTTGAATCCCGGTGTCGATCGGCTGGTGCAGAGTGTTTTCGTGGAAGTAACGCCAGCCGGGCGAATCGTGTCCCGCCGTTTCGCCGACGGCGTCATCCGCAGCGCCGCCCGAATGACGTACACGAAAGTCCGTCAGATTCTCGTCGATCGTGACCCCGAGGTCATGGGCGAGCACGAGAGGCTCGTGCCTCATTTCGAGCGCATGGCCGCGCTGTACAAGGTTTTGCGGACACGGCGCGCGGCGCGGGGGTCCATCGATTTCGATCGGCCGGAAGCCGAGATCGAGCTCGATGAGTCGGGAAGAGTCGTGGAAATCCGGGTTGCCGAGCGCAATGTCGCCCATCGGATCATCGAAGAGTTCATGCTGCTCGCGAACGAGGTTGTTGCGACGTTTCTCGAGGAGCAGAGCACTCCCGCGCTCTATCGCGTCCACGATCCTCCCGACGAGGACCGTGTCGAAAAGTTCGAAGAGTTCATCATGGGACTCGGCCACCGTCTGCGGGCGCCGTCCGAGTCGCTCCATCCCCGGGCCTTTCAGAGGCTCCTATCGAGAATCGAGGGCAAGCCCGAAGAGCGACTCATCTCCTACGTCATGCTCCGGGCGATGAAGCAAGCGGTCTATTCGGAAGAAAACCGAGGCCACTATGCTCTCGCGGCATCTCGCTACACTCATTTCACGTCGCCGATTCGGCGTTATCCAGACCTCGTGGTCCATCGGATCCTTCGGGAGCTCCGGGAAAAGGGGCCGCCCGAACAATCGGGTTTGGAAGAGAGGGCAAGGTGGCTGCGCGACGTAGCCGAATCGACGTCCATCTCCGAAAGGAGGGCCGACGAGGCCGAGAGGGAGCTCGAAGATTGGAAGAAAGTCCGCTTCATGGTGGACAAAGTGGGCGACCTGTATCCGGGCGTCGTCACCGGAGTGACGCGGTTCGGGCTCTACGTCGAGCTCGTGGATTACTTCATCGAGGGACTGGTGCACATGAGCACGCTCGTCGACGACTACTACCACTATCACGAGGATACCCATACGCTTCGGGGCGATTCGAGGGGGCGCGTGTTTCGACTCGGCGACCGGGTAGACGTCAAGGTGGCCCGCGTCGACCTGAATCATCGCCAGATCGATTTTGCCATCGAGGGTATCGAGCCGACTCCAAAGAAGCGAGCGCCGAAGCGCTCGAGGCCGAGCAAGGGAGGAGGGCATCGCAAAAATCGTCGATGATTTCCGCTTGCGTCCGGCGTCGTTTTGTCGCTATGGTTCGATCATCGACACGGAACAACAAGAATGAAACGGATTCTGGTCATCGAAGACGACCCGGATATCGTCGAGCTCCTTCGCTACAACCTCGAGAAAGAGGATTTCGAGGTTTCCTCCGCCGGTGATGGCAAGTCGGGTCTCGAGCTCCTCCGCCAGGGGAACGCCGACCTGCTCATACTCGACCTCATGTTGCCCCAGCTCTCGGGGCTCGAGGTTTGCAAGGAAATTCGAAAAGACGACAGGCTAGATACCCTTCCCGTGATCGTGCTCACGGCGCGCGGCGAGGAGACCGACCGCATCCTGGGTCTCGAGCTCGGGGCGGATGACTACGTTACGAAGCCTTTTAGCGTGCGGGAAATGGTCGCTCGCGTGAAGGCACTTCTCCGGCGAGCCGAGCGTGAGAAAGACAAAGACGAAACGAAGGACGTGCTTTCGATCGGGCCGCTCACGATCGACCCGAGCTCCTATCGCGTTCAGCGCGGCGGCGAGGCCATCCAGCTCACCGCTCTCGAGTTTCGCCTGCTTCACTATCTCGCGTCGCGGCCCAACCGCGTTTTGACTCGCGACCACCTCCTCGATGCCGTTTGGGGGAGCGAGCGTTTCGTCACGCCCCGAAGCGTCGACGTCTACATTCGCCGTTTGCGGGAGAAGATCGAAGTGGACCCGGTCAAGCCCCAGTTTCTGAAAACCTTGCGCGGTGCGGGTTATTCTTTCGAAACCGGTGCGTCGTAAGCTCTTCTGGAAGCTCGGGCTCACTTTCCTCTCGCTCCTGCTCCTCGCTTTTTCGATCCTCTACTTCTACACCGGCCGTGTGGTCGAGGAGCACTTGCTTGGCTCCAGCATCGAGAAGCTCGAGTCCTTCGTGCGCCTCGCCGAGACCCGTCCTCCCGATATGGAGGACCCTCGAGCGCTGGCCGAATGGACGGAGTGGCTCTCCCTGGGTGGGGCCCGGGTCACCGTGATCGCGCGCGATGGAACCGTCCTCTCCGACTCCGACGAGGATTTTCACAAGATGGAGAACCACGCTGGCCGGCCGGAGATCGTCGAGGCGTTTCGCTCGGGGCGGGGGACGTCGAACCGTTACAGCAACACCGTTCGGCGGGACCTCGTCTATCTCGCGGTGCGCTACGAATGGGGTCGCGATCCTCCCGTCGTTCTCCGGATCGCGGAGTCGGTCTATCGCATCGAGGATGCCATCGCCGAGGTGCGCCGTCCGGTGGGGATGGTGTCCGTGGCCCTGCTGGTCGTGGTGGGGTTGGCGTCTCTGGTGTTCTCCCGTCTCCTCTCGGCGAGAGTGGCCCGGCTTCAAGAGCTCTCGAAGCGAGTCGCGGAAGGCGACTTCACTCCGGCGCCGCTGGACGGCGTCGGCGACGAATTGACCGAGCTCGCGGCCTCGATGAACGAGACCGCCATGCGTCTCGAAACTTCGATCCGATCGATGCGGGAGGAACGGAACCAGTCGGCCACGATTCTTTCCAGCATGTCCGAGGGCGTGGCCGTGGTCGGCCCCGACGAGCGCATCCTCTATCTCAACCGTGCGTTCCGGCGTTCGCTGGGGCTTCCGATCGACAGCTGGGAAGCGTACCGTGGCGTCGCGATCGCGGAAGCGATCAAGGAAACGGAGCTCACCGAGCTGGTTCGCAGAGCGATCGAACAGCACGAGCGTGCCGAGGCCTCGATCACGGTCGGTGGAACGATACCCCCGCGGCAGTTGCTGGCGCGCGCGGCTCCGGTTTCCGAAGGTCCACCCATAAGGAAAACTGGGGCGGTTCTCGTGCTTCTCGACGTCACCGAGATCCATCGTCTCGAACGGGTGCGTCGGGACTTCGTGGCCAACGTCTCACACGAGCTCAAGACCCCATTGACCGCCATTCAAGGGTTCGCGGAAACGCTTCTCGCCGGGGCGATGGAAGACCCTCAGCACAGTCGGAAGTTCCTCGAGATCGTTCGCGATCATGCCATTCGGATCGGTCGACTCACCGACGATCTGCTCAAGCTCTCCCATATCGAATCGGGCAAGATGGAGCCCCGGATCGAGTCCTTGGACATGGCGCGGCTGGTCGAGTCCCTCGTCGAGACGAGCCGCCTCAAGGCCCAGCCCAAGGGCATCGAGGTGCACGTGGATCTTCCGGGCGCGATGCCCCCCGTGAATGCCGATTCCGACTGGCTCTCCGAGGTGCTGCAAAACCTCCTCGACAACGCGATCCAGTACACGCCCCCGGGAGGCACGATTCGGGTAACCGCCTCCACCAGTGACGATTCCATCCGGATCTCTATCGCCGACAACGGCATCGGGATTCCACCGGAGAGCCGGCACCGGATCTTCGAGCGGTTCTACCGGGTCGACACCGCGCGGTCCCGAGCCGTCGGCGGGACGGGGCTGGGTCTGTCGATTGCGAAACACCTGATCGAATCGCTGGGGGGCCGCATCGAGCTCGAGAGCGAGCTCGGCGCCGGCTCGACCTTTACCATCGTCCTTCCCAAGCAGCCCCATCTGGTGCCGGCCGCCGGCTGAACCGTCGTCAGAGTCCCGTTTACACGAAATTAACTTGACGTTCATCTCTCATCAAAGGCCCTCCCGGATAGTTATCTGAGCTTGTTGGGGTCCGGCCGCTTGGTACGACCGAGTCGGCTTTAATGATCTGTGCGTATGAGCGCGGATGTGAGGTTCAACGTAATGCTTTCCAGGAAACTCGGTTTAATCTCGTTCTTCATTGTCTTGGGGGTGAACGCTTCCTTCGCCCAGGAGCGGGGCAAAGTCGTGGGCAGTGTCATCGATGAATTCAATGCCATGACCCTCCCGATGGCTCCCGTCGCGGTGGTCGACTCGGACACGGTGGTCTACACCGACCTCGACGGCAAATATACTCTCGAGCTCGACCCGGGGACGTATCAGCTCAAAGTCGCCTTCGCTGGCTATCAGGAGAAAACGGTTTCCGTCACGGTCGAGCGCGGCCGGACGATCACTGTGGACGTACCGGTGAGCATGGAGCGTTTCACCGAAGAGGTCACGGTAACGGCTGAGGCCGAAACTCCGCAGCTCTTCACCGCCGAAGCGCAGCTCATCGAGCGGAAGAAGGCCGTCGTCATCTCCGACAATCTCGCTGCCGAGGACATGAGAAAAAATGCCGACAGCAATGCGGCGTCGGCCATGCAGCGAGTAACGGGACTTACCGTCGTCGACGGCCAGTACGTCTTCGTCCGCGGATTGGGTGAGCGATACAGCAACACGCAGCTGAACGGCGCGACCCTTCCCACCACCGAGCCGGAGAAGAAAGTCGTTCCTCTCGATCTGTTCCCTTCGGGACTCATCCAGAGCGTGCAGGTCCAGAAGACCTACATGCCGGACAAGCCGGCGGACTTCACCGGGGGGCTCGTCGAGATCGAGCCGTTGAACTTTCCCGACAGCCAGGTCTTCGACTTCTCGTTGAGCTATGGCTTCAACGGCCGGACGACGTTCGAGAACCATCAGACCTACCCGGGCGGAAACACCGATTTCCTCGGCTTCGATGACGGTACGCGGGCCCTGCCGACCATCATCCCCACCGACGAGAAAGTCGTGCGATCGGGCGGGTTCACCGATACCGGCTTCACCCCGGACGAGCTCACGACGTTCGGACGATCCTTCGCCAACGTCTGGCAGCCGAGGTTGAGCTCGAGCGCAGCACCCAACCAGTCCTACAGCCTCGTGTGGGGGAACAGCACCGAGAAGCTCGGCGCCGTCTTCAGCTTCGCCTACAACTACAAGAACCAGAATCAGACCGAAGTCCAGAATTTCTACAAGGTGAGCGGCGAGGAAATCACCCTTCAGAACGACTATGACTTCGAGATTTCCTCCACCGACACCACGATGGGCATGGTGGGAAACCTCGCCTACAAGATCAACGGCAACAACCGGCTCGCGTTCGAGAACTTCTACACCAACAACTCGTCCAACGAGACCCGCGTCTTCCAGGGTTTCAACAAGGACATCAACACCGAGCTCCTGGACTCGCGGCTCTACTGGGTTCAGGAAAGCATCTACTCGGGAAAGGTCTCGGGAGAGCACTACCTGCCCGGGCTGTCCTCGAGCCGAATCGACTGGCGCACCACGTTCTCCCGGGCGGTGCGCGATGAGCCGGATCTCCGGGAGACGCTCTACGAGTACAACCCGAGCATCGATCAGTTCGTCCTCGCCGACGAGTCCCAGAGCGGGTTCCGGATGTTCAACGATCTGAACGACAACGTCACCGAGGTGGGAGCCGACTGGAGTACGTTCACGACGCAATGGAGCGGCCTGCCCATGATGATCAAGGTCGGCCCCTACGTGCAGTTCCGTGACCGAGACTTCTCCTCGCGCCGGTTCCGGTTCCGTCCGCTTCCAACTCGCATCGACATCTCGCAGCCTCCCGAAGTCCTGTTTGCCGAGGAGAACATCGGAACGGCCTTCGAGCTCCGCGAGGAGACGCGGGCAACCGATACCTACACCGCGGATCAGACGATCTCCGCCGGTTACGGGATGATCGATCTGCCGTTCACCGAGCGAGTTCGCTTCGTGGGCGGCGTGCGCGTCGAGCGCTCGGAGCAGAACGTGACCACGTTCGATCTCTTCGCCCTCGACCCTCAGACGATCGTCTCCAATCTGGACGACACCGACATTTTGCCGGGGTTGAACGTGATCTACTCGCTGACCGGCGAGCAGAACCTGCGCTTCGGGTTCAGCCGAACCGTCAATCGCCCTGAGTTCCGGGAGCTCGCGCCGTTCGAGTTCACCGATGTCGTCGGCGGCCGTGCCACCGTGGGAAACCCCGATCTCCAGAGGGCGCTCATCTCGAACTACGACGTGCGCTGGGAGTGGTTCCCGGGCGCGAGCGAGGTCATAGCCGCGAGCGTCTTCTACAAGGACTTCCAGAATCCCATCGAGCGGACCGTCCAGGCGACCGCCCAGCTCCGCACCTCCTACGCGAACGCCGAGGCGGCGAGAAACACCGGTTTCGAGCTCGAGGCACGAAAGCAGCTGACGCCCTTTGCCTTGCTCTCCGCCAACTACACCTACGTCGATTCGGATATCGACATCGGACGAGGAATGGGTGAGGTCCAGACCTCCACGAACCGTCCTCTGGCGGGGCAATCGGCGAACGTTTTCAACGTCGCAGTCGAGCTGCTCGTGCCCGGCGTGGATTTCTCGACCCGGATCCTCTACAACTACTTCGACGATCGCATCATCGACGTGGGCTCGCTCGGGCTTCCCGACATCCTCGAGGACGGACGCGGCTCGCTCGACGTGGTGGCCATCAAGCGGTTCGGCCCGACCCAGTTCCGCTTCATCTTCGACAACCTCACCGATGCGGACTACCGCTTCAGCCAGGGCGGCGAGCTACAGCGCCTGTTCAAGCTCGGGCGAACGTTTGCCGTCAGCTTCTCCTATTCGCTGTTCTGAGCCAGGAACAAATTAACCGCCTTTTTACACACGCGTAATCAGGAAATGACCTAACGGAGCTAAAAAGCTCGAAGCCCCGACAACTGCAATTGGACTAGGTACCTCGGAGGAACCATGCAAAAAATCAGGCAATTCACGAAGCGTGCGGGACTGCTTGCGGCCCTACTGGTGGCCGCAGGTACCTTGGCCCCGCAAGCTTTTACGCAGAGTAACGTCGTCCGCGTCTCGGGGACGATCTCCTCGGACACAACGTGGACGGCGAATAACGTCTACGTTCTCCAAGGTGCGGTTTTCGTAGATAATGCCGCGCTCCGGATCGAGGCGGGGACTCGCATCATCGGCGAGAGCGCTTCGAACGGTACGCTCGTCATCGCCCGTTCGGGTCAGATTTTTGCCGAGGGCCGGGCCGATGCCCCGATCGTGATGACGAGCGATCAGCCGGTGGGCTCGCGGGCGCGGGCGGACTGGGGCGGTCTCATCATCAACGGCGACGCCCCGCTCAACGTCCCGGGCGGAGAGGCCTTTGGTGAGGGAGACACGGGAGTTTACGGGGGCACGAATCCCGACGATTCGAGCGGCGTGCTTCGGTACGTGCGCGTCGAGTACGCGGGAACCGAGTTCAGCCCCGACAACGAGCTCAACGGGATCGCGTTTCAGGGCGTGGGTCGTGGAACCATCGTCGAGTTCGTTCAAGTTCATTTCAACAAGGACGATGGCCTCGAGTTCTTCGGCGGTACCGTCGACGTCAAGTACGCCGTGTGCACCGGAATCGGCGACGACAGCTTCGACTGGACCGAAGGCTGGCAGGGCCGCGGCCAGTTCTGGATCGGCCAGCAGTACGGTGACGATGCCGACCAGGGTATCGAGGCGGACAACAACGCGGAGAACAACGATCTCGAGCCCCGCGCCAATCCGAGGCTGTACAACCTCACCCTCATCGGCGATCCCGACTTCGACCTCGGTAGCGAGAGCGATATCGGCATTCTCCTTCGCGAGGGAACGGCGGCGACGATCAAGAACAGCATCGTCATGGGCTTCAAGGAGACCGGCCTCGACATCAACGATCCGGCCACCTTCACGGTTGCGGCCGATGGCGGCATCGTGCTCGAGAGCATGATCTTCTTCCGGAACAATCCAAACTTCTCCGAGGACGGTGACGACGACCCCGCGCCTCCGTTCACGACGCGCTCATTCGCCGAGCGCAGTCCCAACGTCGTGGTCATGGACCCGCTGCTCAGGGGTCCCTTCGATCAGGTCAGCCCGGACTACCGTCCGGCTCCCGATTCGCCCGCAACCGACGGAACCGTGCCATTCGTGCTGCCGCCGAACGACGGGTTCTTCGAG
>DASPGQ010000662.1 GCA_035620555.1 Vicinamibacteria bacterium | reverse complement strand
TCGGGTTTGGCCAAATGACATCGCAACGCTCATGCCCAGGGCAACGATCATCGCCGGAGCAAGGCGTCTTCCAGCAGGAAAGAGCATTCAAACCTCCTCGATCAGAAAGATAGCTCCCGTAATTATTATGCAAGCCCGGAGCAAATCGCATGCCGCCTGTTCATCGAGCGCGAAGCGTATCTAAACCATTTAGAATGAGTACGTTCATAAGTCTCGTCGGCGCCCGAAGACATTTGCAATCCGACGAATTGGATTTACGATCCAATATTTCGTAGATTCGTGTTAGCCACTGCACAAGAATTATGATTCACTTTAGGCAGGCGATCAGCCGCTCCTGTGCCGGCGTCCATCGACCCGAGCCGTCCCCGAGCTGGATGAGCATCTGGCGGCGATCGAACATCGCCTTGGTCGTCCGGAATGTCTTGTGGTTCGATTGACGGCCGGAGTGATCCCAGGCCTCTCCGAGCTGCGGGTCGGCGTAGCGGTAGACGCCGGTGGTCCCGTAGGCGATTCGATTCGACCAGATATCCATTCCGAGCGCGGTGAGACGGTCGGCTCCCGTTCGCAGGCTCGATTCCATCTCGAGTACGCCGGGAATCACGACGCGCTTGGAGGTCCGGTCCGGGTTGGCCTCGTAGTGGATCGGACCCGTGCGTACGGATCGATAGACTTGCGGCGCCCCTGGCGCCATGCTCGCGTAGATGTCGAGGATGGCTCGTTGCTGAGACTCGGACATCTCCTCGCTGAAATAGATCGCGGTCCATGTCTCCGGGCCCAGAGTGACGTAGGTGACGCCGGTCAAGTCGACACTTCCGTAATGCCCGCGAAAGAAATGCTGCGCCGTCGTGGCGTGACAGGGCGGATGCGAGGGCGCTGCGTTCGAGCGGCAAGGACAGGGTGTGTCGCACGGACAGCAGGTAAACGCTTCGCCCTCGACCTCCCAATCGGCGTAGGAGGCGCTGGTGGTTCCCGGGGACGGTGGTCTCAGGTACATTCCGTTTCCACCGAGCCGTCCTGGGGGAGGAGGCTCGGCCGGCGGGCGGAGCAGGAACAAGACGGTCTCGGCAAAACGAATGGGCACCGCCTCTCCGTTCACGATCGTCGGGGCATAGCGCCATTGTCGAGCGGCGGCCATCGCCGCCGGGAGCAGCGGTTCGGGCCCACGCAACGCCCTGACGTCGCCGACCGTTCCGTCGGGCTTCAACGTCAGCTCGACGATGACGAGTGCCTGAACGTTCTGTGCCTGCGCCTCGGCCGGGTATTCCGGCGAAACGAAGTGGGTTCGCTCCGGCTTGCGGATATCGCCCCCGACGGGATAAGGCTCTCGAGCGCCTTGTTCGTACATCGCGCTCGCGAGACCGAGGAGTGTTGCCATCACGAGTAGCGAGGCGCTCTTCATCGCGTCCCATACTAACTCAGCGTCAAAGGTGTCTTTGACAGGCCGGATCCGCGATGCTAACAATCCACTCGGTGGTGCTCGTCTTACTCGCCATGGCTGCGCTCGGCCTCCAGGCGATCGAGGAGCGCTATCGAGAGGCCGCACGGCTCTACGAGGAGGGCAAGCTTCCGGAAGCCGAGCAGGTGCTGCGGCAGATCCTGCGTGACGAACCTTCGTTTCCCCCGGCACGGTTCCAGCTCGGCGCCGTCTGCTTGGCGCAGGGCCAGGTCGACGAGGCGCGCGCGCTCTTCGAAGGGCTGGCCAGTCAGTACGCGTCGAGCTCCGAGATAGTCTTCCAGGTTGCGGTGGTCTATTTCCTCGCCGAAGATCTCGTCACGGCTCGGACGTACCTGAACCGAGTGCTCGAGCTCGACCCGCGCCACCCCGAGGCGACGTTGACCCTGGGCCAGCTCGAAGGCCTCGAAGGCAACGATGAGCAGGCCCTCGCGCTCCTCGGCGACGCTACGGTTCTTTCCCCTTCGGACGTGGCGCCTCACTATTACCGGGCCGCGATTCTCGACCGACTGGGCCGACACGGCGAGGCCGCGGACGCGCTCCAGGAAGCGCTCAGAGTTTCGCCTCACGATGGGCGATTGCTGCGGTTTCTCGGTGCGGTCTATGTCACCCTCGAGCAGTGGCCGCATGCGGTGAGCGTGCTCGAGGAGGCGATTCGAAACGGCGCCGTTGACCCCGATGTGTATCTCGACCTTGGGCGCGCCCATCTCGGCCAGGAGCAGCTCGCTCCCGCCCGCACCGCGTTCGAGAAGAGCCTCGAGCTGAAACGGTCGGCAGAGCCTCTGCTCCAGCTCGGCTATATCGCCTGGCGCCTTTCGGACTATGATCGCGCCGTCTGGCTTCTCGAAGAATGCATCGCCCTGGATCCCGATCTCATGCGCGCCTACCACTTTCTCGGGCTCATCGCCTTGCGGAAGGGCGAGCTCCAAAGAGCCGAGAGATACTTCCTCGACGCACTGGCCCGCGACCAAGGATTTGCGGAGGCGCAGTTCAACCTCGGGAAGATCACCCTTCGACAAGGCAAGACCGAGCGCGCGGTCGAGCTCTTTCTCGAGGCGGTGAAGTCCTCTCCGGACTACAAG
>DASPGQ010000661.1 GCA_035620555.1 Vicinamibacteria bacterium | reverse complement strand
GCACAGCGCGGGTCTCAATTGCGGCCGCTGGGACTACATCTTCAGCTTCATCAAGAAATTGAGGAACCGCCCCGAGTACCTGTTGCCCGATCGCGCACAAGTGACGATGACCCGTCACTTCCTCAAGTCCTACGTCGACCTCCTGATCAAAACCTGTCATCGACGCGGCGCCCATGCCATGGGCGGCATGGCGGCGCAGATCCCGATTCGTCACGACGCCGAGAAGAATCGTGAGGCGTTGGAGAGGGTCCGTGAGGACAAGCTTCGCGAGGCGAAAGCGGGTCATGACGGCACATGGATTGCGCACCCTGGTCTCGCGGCGACGGCCATCGAGCCCTTCGACAGGGTCATGACCGGACCGAATCAGCTCGGCGTTTCCCGCGACGACGTCCGCGTCGGCCCCGAAGACCTGCTCGCGGTGCCAGATGGCCAGATTACCGAAGAGGGCCTTCGGGGGAACATTCGGGTGGGCGTTCAGTACCTGGAAGCCTGGCTCGGCGGCAACGGTTGCGTTCCGCTCTACCATTTGATGGAAGACGCCGCCACGGCCGAGATATCTCGCGCCCAAATCTGGCAATGGATTCGCCACGGTGCGCGGTTGTCGAACGGAGGAGCGGTCACGAGCGAGCTCTTCGACAGGCTCCTCGAGGAGGAGCTCGAGGTGATCGCCGGGGAGGCCGGGCGGGACCGGTTCGCCTCCGGCCATTTCGAGTTAGCGGCTGGATTGTTCTCACGAATGACGAAGAACGAGGACTTCGACGACTTCCTGACGGTGCCCGCTTACGAATATATCTAAGCACATCGCGACACAATCGCTCCGGGGGATAAGAGATGACCAGACAACAACAGATCGCGCACCTCGAGGGAGACTGGAAAACCAATCCCAGGTGGAACGGAATCAAGCGTCCCTACACTGCGGAGGAAGTCGTTCGCCTGCGCGGAACCGTCAGGATCGAGCAGACGCTTGCCAGCCGTGGCGCTGGCAAGTTCTGGAAGCTTCTGCACGAAGAGGAAGTGGTTTGCGCTCTGGGCGCGATGACCGGCAATCAAGCGGTTCAGGCCGTTCAAGCTGGCTTGAGGGCCATCTACTGCTCGGGCTGGCAGGTCGCCGGCGACGGCAATACCTCGGGCGAGATGTATCCCGATCAGAGTCTCTACCCCGTTGATTCCGTTCCCAGGATGGTCGAGCGCATCAACAACGCCCTGCTTCGTACCGACGAGATCCACGCCCTCAATGGTGACGAGTCGATCGATTGGTTGGCGCCAATCGTCGCCGATGCCGAAGCAGGTTTCGGCGGAAATCTCAATGCGTTCGAATTGATGAAGCACATGGTGCGGGCGGGCGCCGCGGCGGTGCACTTCGAAGACCAGCTCTCTTCCGCGAAGAAGTGCGGTCACATGGGGGGAAAGGCACTGGTGCCGACGCTGGAAGCCATCAACAAGCTCGTGGCCGCTCGACTCGCGGCCGACGTGATGGGTGTTCCGACCGTCCTGCTCGCCCGTACCGACGCGAACGCCGCCAATCTGCTGACCTCCGATTTCGACGATCGCGATCGCAAATTCCTCACCGGTGACCGATCTCCCGAAGGGTTCTTCCACGTCGAGGCCGGCCTCGATCAGGCCATCGATCGCGGACTCTCCTACGCACCTTACGCCGATCTTCTGTGGTGCGAGACCGCCAGACCGAATCTCGACGAAGCACGGCGCTTCGCCGAGGCCATTCACCAGAAGTTTCCCGGGAAGCTACTCGCCTACAATTGCTCGCCCTCGTTCAACTGGCAGGCGAATCTGGATCAGCGAACCATGGGCCGGTTCCGGGAGGAGCTCGCCGCCATGGGGTATAAGTTTCAGTTCGTCACGCTCGCCGGGTGGCATTCCTTGAACCTGGGCATGTTCGAGCTGAGCAGGGAGTACAAGGAGAGAGGCATGCTGGCCTACTCCGAGCTTCAGCAACGCGAGCTGGCTCACGAGGCGAACGGATTCCGCGCGGCGAAGCACCAGGCGTTCGTCGGAACGGGCTATTTCGACGCCGTCCAGAGCACGATCATGGGCGGCGAAGCATCGTTGACCGCCATGCAAGGGAGCACCGAAGAAGATCAGTTCTCCCTTCGAGAGGTCGGCTAGCAGGCTGATGAAAACTCAGTCCAGCCTGCGTGAGCGGAGCGAGCCCGGCACGCTGGCCGCGCCGTAAGCAGCCCCGAGCCGTGGCGGCTCGATCGATTACGGGTCCCGCCACGGCTCGGACACTAGAAAGAAAGCCGACCGTCGAAAGAACAGCGCAAGCATCAAGAATCGACGGATCGGATCCACCCGGCGTCCGCTCGGTCCAGAACAACAGAGATGGCCAATAGGCGCGCCTGCGCGGCCTCATGTGGTCTGGGCGAAAGGCAGAGTGGCTACCGGGAGAGCTGGTGGCGCCACTCTTGGTGAGGTCCGCGCTGAGGTAACGATAATCGCGGCTCATCACGAGGACATCAACACCGCGTGAACTTTCGGTTACTCCCTTGCATCGATCCTTTTGCGTGGTGAGGGATCGAGCAGACAACTACACATACTGGTCCTCGACCCAGGTCTCGGCAGATATGGCACGGCTCATCGACTTCCCCGACAACGGCCGGGAGCACTACGACGACAAGGACTTTCCGCGTCGGGTTCGCGCCGTGCGCTCGTTTTGACGGCTGAGAACCGTTTCGCTCGATTCGCCCATCAGTTCCAACTTTACATTTCTCTTCCAAGAGTTTATAAACAGTCTGGGTTGCTGGGTTGGGAAGAAGCACCCCCCGCTTTTCGACAGGAACGGTCGAGGCCTCAGTAAGTCGCTGATTGAAAGTGCTGCGACCGCCCTGCTTTCCGGGCCGGTGTCTCGCATGAGAGCGGGGAGACATGTGCGATCAAGGCGTCGGAAATATCAGGGGACTGGTCTCGTTCTTCACAAGACTCGAGGCCCTCGCATTCCTGGTTGCGGTTTCAGCATTTGCGGCAATCGGCCTGGCTCAGGAACCCGGGCGCGAAATCTATCTGGTTCGCAGCGTCCCGGGAGACGAGCTGGAGCTAGGGAACGGCGCGGTAGTGGCCTTCTCGTCCCAGGAAGATTCGTTTCTCGTTCTCGACGCAGAGGACGACCCCTCCCTCGGTCGCTCGTTCTCGGGAGTGGGCCTGACAACCCGGTTTGGCACGTTGGGGGAGCGGATCGCCCTCGGCACGAGGATTGACGCTCCGCAGAATGTAACGTTCGATGACCGCAACAATCGTCTGATCACGATCGTTGATCGACGTCTGGCTTCTCTGCTCGGAGGAGCTAACAGGTTCGACCCCGACGAGCGTGTTGTGTATCTGAGCGAGCGCCTGGAGCTTCAGAGCCCTGGAGGACTCGCATCCGATCCGAGGACGGGGCGTCTCTACGTGCTGGATCGCTCGGGCCCGCGCATCGTCGTGCTGGAGCCGGTCGCCGGGGACCGTTTCGTCCCGATCTCGGTGGCGGATTTTGCCGGCGATAGCTTCCCCGAACTGAGTGGTCTGGCGTTCGAGCCGTCGAGCGGTCGTCTGTACTCGCTGAGCCGGAGTGGGGATCGGCTCTACGCGCTCACGGCGTCGGGTTTCGTCGCCGGAAGCTGGGACGCTTCTTCATTGGGTCTCGAGAGCGTGAAGGGTATGTTCTTTGCGCCGAGCGCGGATGCCACGGACGACCCTTCCATATGGAACCTCTACATCTCGAACGAAAGTCAGAGACTCTCTCGCGCTCGACGCCGAGAACCCACCGACCTCACCGTGGCGGCCGAGCCATCGACGACTACGGATTTGCTCGAGGTCTCGATGGTGGCACCGCCAGAGCCGATGCCGCTGATAACCTCGGTCGCGGGCCTGGTGCAGACGATCCACGCCTGGCAATGGAACCCACCGAGCCCCGATACCTCGGGAATCACCTGGGACAGCCATAGAGGTGTACTGGCCGCTAGCGATGGCGAAGTCAACGAGATGCCGATCTATGAGAACGCGAGCGTCTTCGAGCTCGGGACGACGGGCTCTCTTTCGGCTTTCTGGCCCACGCTCCCCTTTTCGGACGAGCCGACGGGAATCACGTTCAACCCCACGAACCTCCATCTGTTTTTTACCGATGATACGGGCACTCGGAGCGTCTACGAGCTGAATCCCGGCGCCGACGAGATGTACAAGACTTCGGACGATGTCGTCACCTCGTTCAGGACGGCCGACTACGGTAGCAGTGACCCGGAGGGCATTACCTATGCCGCCCCCGAAGGGGTTCTCTACGTGGTGGATGGTGTCAACCGCGAGGTCTACCGCGTCGATCCCGGACCCAACGGGCTCTTCGATGGAGTCACCTCCGACGATCAGGTCACGAGCTTCGATACGCAAAGTTTCGGACTCGACGACCCCGAGGGGATTGTTTACAACGCCGATACCGGCACCCTGTTTGGTGTGGGAAAGCCGTCGGATACGGTGTTCGAGTTTTCCACGTCGGGCGTGCTGCTTCAGACGATCAATATCTCGGCGGCGAGTCCCACCAAGCCAGCCGGGTTGACATTTGCCCCGGGAAGTATCGATTCCACATCGATGAGCCTCTACCTCGCCGCCCGGGGTGTGGACAACAATTCCGACCCGAACGAGAACGACGGAGAAATCTACGAGCTCTCGATTCCGGGGCTTCCCCCGTCCAACACGCCGCCTGTGGGCGTGGATGACACCGGCGATGTCGAAGAAGGCGGTACGCTCAACGTTGCCGCTCCCGGAGTGCTCGAGAACGACAGCGACCCGGACGGGGATGCTCTTACGGTGAACCCGACGCCGGTGAGTGGACCTGCGAACGGAGCGCTGACGCTGAATGTAGACGGCTCCTACGAGTACGTGCATGACGGGAGCGAGACGACGGTCGATAGCTTCGTCTATGAGGTGATCGACGAGAACGACGCTACGGCCATGGCGACGGTGAGCATCACGGTCGCGCCGGTGAACGATCCGCCGGTAGCAGTCGGTGACTCGGGCACGATAGGCCAGGGCGGAGAGCTGAGCGTCGCGGCTCCGGGACTGTTGCTGAACGACAGCGATGCGGAAGGCGATGCGCTGACGGTGAACACCATTCCCATGACACCTCCGGTGAACGGCTTCCTAACGTTGAATGCAGACGGCTCGTGGGTCTACGCGCATGATGGCAGCGCGACGACGAGCGATAGCTTCGTTTACGAGGTGAGCGATGGAAACGGTGGCACCGACACCGCGACGGTAAACATCACGGTCACGGCTCCGAACGACCCCCCGGTCGCCGTCGATGACGCGTTCACGGTGGACGAAGGAGCCGCACTCAACGACAGCGTACTCACGAACGATTTCGATCCGGAGAGCGGTCCGCTGACGGTGACAACACCTCCGCTCGTTACAGCCATGCATGGCACATTGTCCTTGTCCACCAATGGGACTTTCAGCTACGTGCACGACGGGAGTGAGACGACAGCGGATAGCTTCGTTTATGAAGTGATCGACGAGCTCGGCGCCGCGGACACGGCGACGGTGACCATCACCATCACGCCGGTGAACGATCCGCCCGTGGGGGTCGGAGACGGGTACGCAACATTGGAAGGAAACGTGCTGAACGTGCCCGTGCCGGGTGTGTTGGCGAATGACACCGATGCCGACGGTGGCCCGTTGACCGCGGTGCTGGATGCCGGGTCCAGCGCAGGCTCTCTCACGCTGAACCCCGACGGCTCGTTCACCTACGCTCCTGCCCCGGGCTTCAGCGGCTTGGATAGCTTCACCTATCGTGCCAACGATGGTGCGGCGAGCTCCGACGTCACCACGGTTGCCATCATCGTGGAAGCGAGCACTTCCACGATCGAAATCTTCGTGGCGACGGAATCGGATGATGCCGAGGAAAGTGCTCAGGGCGTCATGGACATGAACAGCTCCGATCTGGAGCTCGTTCTCGAGGGCGGCGGCAATCAGCTCGTGGGCATGCGATTCAACGGTGTGGGAGTACCGCAAGGCTCTTCGATTCAGAGTGCTTACGTTCAGTTTCAGGTTGACGAGGTGACCACGGGTGCGACTTCACTCACCGTCCAGGGAGAAGACGTCGATAATGCCTCGACGTTCTCCTCGTCCACCGGAAATATCAGCTCGAGGCCGCGAACGGCGGCGGCGGTGCCCTGGTCTCCCGCTCCCTGGCCAACCGTGGGCGAAGCGGGACCCGATCAGCAAACCCCCGACATCGCGTCGGTGATTCAAGAGATCGTGGACCGATCGGGGTGGGCGAGCGGAAACTCTGTGGTGGTTATCGTCACGGGGACGGGGAAGCGAACGGCTGAGTCTTTTCGGGGAAGCCTCGCACCGATGCTGCATGTGGAATTCAGCGCGAGCTCGACCAACCAGGTTCCGGCGGTAACGATCACGTCCCCCGCCGATGGCTCGAGCTTCGACGAGAGAGCCAGCATCAGCTTCTCGGCTACGGCCGGCGACGTCGAGGACGGCGATCTTTCGGCGAACCTGAGCTGGAGCTCGGACCTCGACGGCGCCATCGGCTCGGGGACAGACTTTTCCAACGGTCTTTCGGTCGGGACACATACGGTCACTGCTTCGGTGACCGACAGCGGAGGTCTGACCGGCACGGACCAGATCATGGTGACCGTCAATGCCAACAACGCTGCGCCGATGGCCAGCGACGATGCTTACGCGACCGATGAAGACACTTCATTCCAAGTATCGGCATCCGGTGTGTTGAGTAACGACTCGGATGGCGACTCCGATCCCTTGACCGCGAGTCTGGCAACCGATGTGAGCAATGGCAGCCTGACGCTCAGCTCAGACGGTTCGTTCACTTACACCCCGAACCCCGATTTCAACGGCGCGGACAGTTTCACCTATTCCGCCAACGACGGCATCGAGGACTCGAATGTGGCGACGGTGACGTTCACGGTCAATCCGGTCAACGATGCTCCCATCGCCGTTGACGATTCCTACATCACGGATGAGAGCACGACGCTGAACGTGTCGGTCGCGGGCGTGCTGGACAACGATAATGACGTGGACGGTGACTCCCTAACGGCCACTCTGGTGAGCGACGTGAGCAACGGCACGCTCAGCTTGGGTGGAGACGGCTCGTTCAGCTACACGCCGAATCCGGGCTTCAACGGAACGGACAGCTTCACTTACGTCGCCAATGACGGCGCCACGGATTCGAACGTGGCAACGGTCACCATCACGGTCAACCCTGTCAACAATGCGCCGGTTGCGAACGACGATGCCTATGCGACCGATGAGGACACGCCACTGGCGGTGGTGGCGCAAGGCGTGCTGAACAACGACAGCGATGGGGACGGGCACTCGCTGACGGCGGTTTTGGACGTGGGTCCGGCCAACGGCAGCCTGAACCTCGCTGCGGACGGATCGTTCACCTACACCCCGAACCTCGATTTCAACGGGACGGACAGTTTCACCTACTCCGCTAACGACGGCATCGCGGACTCCAACGTGGCGACGGTGACGATCACCGTCAGCCCGGTCAATGATGCCCCGGTCGCCGTTGACGATGCTTACATCACGGATGAGAGCACGAGCCTGAACCTGTCGGCCCCAGGGGTGCTTGGTAATGACAGCGATGTCGATAGTGGCACCTTGACCGCCGTTCTGGTAAGCGATGTGAGCAGTGGGACGCTCAATTTGGCTGCCGATGGGTCCTTCACCTACACGCCGGATGTTGGTTTCGTCGGCGCCGACAGTTTCACTTACCAAGCCAACGACGGTTCGGCCGGCTCGATCGACGTCGCCACGGTCACCATTACGGTGACCACGAACAGTACCCTCTTCGAGGTTCGGGTGTCGGCGAGCTCGGATGATGCAGAAGAAGGATCCACCGGCGGCATGAGGTTGACGAGCTCCGATCTCGAGCTCGTCTTCGACGGCGGCGATCAAACCGTGGGCATGCGGTTCAACGGCCTGGAGATCCCTCCGGGTGCGCAGATAGCCAAGGCTTACGTTCAATTCCAGGTCGACCAGACGAATACGGAGCCCACGTCGGTTACCATTCAGGGCGAAGCCGCCGATCATGCCGCGACGTTTGGCTCGACGAACGGGGAGCTCAGTTCGAGACCGCGAACGGCAGCGGCGGTGCCGTGGTCTCCTCCCGCGTGGACCACGGTCGGTGCTGCGGGCCCCGATCAGCAGACGCCGAATATCGCCACGGTGATTCAGGAGATCGTCAACCGGCCGGGTTGGACGACAGGGAACTCGGCGGTCATCATCATTACCGGCACAGGCGAGCGAACCGCCGAATCCTTCGACGGGTTGCCGGGTGCCGCGCCGCTCCTCCACATCGAGTACGGCGGAGGTTCGATCAACGTGCCTCCGACGGTTACCATCGGCTCACCGCCCGACGGATCCAGCTTCGATACCGGCACCGTCATCAACTTTATCGGCTCCGCCTCTGATAACGAGGACGGGAACCTATCAGACAGCCTCACGTGGCATTCCAATCTGGAGACCGATCCCATCGGTACCGGTAGCTCGTTCTCGACGAGCAATTTGTCGGCAGGACAGCACAGCATTACGGCAGAAGTTGCCGACGGCGGGGGGCTGACAGGCTCGGATCAGATCACCATCACCATCACGGTTCCTGGCAACACGACGCCGGTTGCTGCGAACGACTCTTTCTCCGTGTCGGAGGGAGTAACGTTGATCGAGCCCGCTCCGGGTGTTCTCGCAAACGACAGCGATGCCAATGGCGATCCGCTAACGGCTGTTTTGGACGCTTCGACCACTCACGGGAATCTTACGCTCAACCCAAACGGCTCGTTCACCTACACTCCCGAGCCAGGCTTCAGCGGAGCGGATAGCTTTACCTACCACGCCCATGATGGCCTTGCGAGCTCCAACGTGGCCACGGTGGATATCACCGTAGCCGCCACCAGCGCCACGCTAGAGATTCGGGTGTCGGCGAGCTCGGATGATGCCGAAGAAAGATCCACCGGAGGCATGAGGTTGACCAGCTCCGATCTCGAGCTGGTCTTCGATGGCGGCGATCAAACGGTGGGCATGCGGTTCAACGGCCTGGATCTCCCCCCGGGTGCGCAGATCGTCAATGCCTTCGTCCAGTTCCAGGTCGACCAGACGAACACGGAGCCCACGTCGCTTACCATTCAGGGCGAAGCGGTCGATCATGCCTCCACGTTCGTCTCGACGAACGGGAACCTTAGCTCGAGGCCGCGAACGACCGCCGCGGTGCCGTGGTCTCCTCCCGCGTGGACCACGGCAGGAGCCGCGGGACCCGATCAGCAGACACCGGATATCGCGTCGGTGATTCAGGAGATCGTCAACCGGCCGGGTTGGGCCGCGGGAAACTCGGCGGTCATCATCATTACCGGCACAGGCGAGCGAACCGCCGAATCCTTCGACGGGGTGGCAACCGCTGCCCCTCTGTTGCACGTGCAATACGACACAACTTCCAGCAACTGATCTTCAGTGCCGCTGTAGTGTCTTCCCGACGATCGCGTTCACGTCTGACAGGTAGTGCGACCGTCTATCGCCTCGTCGCTGACCTGGACGAGCAACGGAATGCCGCGTGCGGTTGTCAGTTTTCGGTGAGCTCGAGCTCCATCATCCCACTCGTCCGCTTCGAGCTCGGTGAGGGTGAATCGGGCCGGACCGGCAACCAAGTCCAGAATCTTCGCGTCGCCTCGCTCGGCCACAAACACGTGCGCCGGCTTCAGGTCCCGGTGCACGATCCCCGCTCCGTCGGCCGCCCTCCATCGGGAGACCAGTGCGGATAGAACTCCTGAGCGCTGTCGTTTGTGAGCTGACGCACGGTTCCTCCATCGGCTTCGACAACGAAGATGTCTCGGTTGTCCGTCCGCATCGCATGAAACGCAATCTCGGTCGCGTCGGGAGACCACGTTGGATAGAAATCCATCGGCCCTCCGGTGACCTGCACCGACTCGCCACTCCCGATGCGCAGCTTGTATCGGGATACGTTGCCACCTATGTTCAAATCGTAAACGAGCCACTTCTCGCCGGGCGAGACTCCCGCCGCCTCGATGACCTGGTTTCCGGTCGTGACCGGCATCGCTTGCCTCACCGAGACTGGACCTTTTTCTGGAACCGGCAGCGACCACACGTTCTGTCGAAGGCGAGCGGTCGGATAAGCGAGAGTTCGCCCGCCCGCGGACGAGGAGATCGTGAACACGTCGAGCCCCGTAGTGAGTCGCTCGGGCTCGCCGGAGGGTCGTCCCGAGCCGCTGATGGAGACGCGGGAGACGTCTCGCCCCCTTCCCGCGGTCAGAGACGTAGAGAAGATTCCTTCGGTCAGGAAGCCAAATGGGACTGACGTTCTGTTGCGACTGGTCGGTGACGGGAATCGTTTCGCCGGTCGCGACGTCGACTACTACGATGGAAGATGGAGCGACGTTGAGAATCTTGTAACCCGGGTTGCCCGAGGTGAACGCGATTCGCTTTCCGTCCGGGGACCAGCTGATGGACCAAGGCTCATTTGCGCACGTCGACGAGCTTTCTCGCATCGCTCCCGTCGTCGGGGCCGACGTAGATCGCTTCCCACGCGGCGTAAGCGACTCGTCGGCCGTCAGAGGACCAGGCAAGCTCTAGGGTCTCTTCGGGTATCGGGTGTCGACGGGCAGCGTCCCCCAAGCGCTGGGACGATGTAGATTTCCCATCCATGGGACGAGAGCCGGCGAAACGAGAGTTGCATACCGTCAGGAGGCCAGCGCGGCCAGCGGTGCCTTCCGTCGAGGTCTACCGTCAGCGGCACGGATCGACCCCCCGCAACTTGCCTCACGAAGATCTTCGTGTCAAACAAAGGTCCGGCCGCGTAGGCCACGAGCTTTCCGTCCGGTGAGATGCTGGCATCGAGTTCGGGAAACGATCTCGCCGATCATGTTACGTTCTGATTGACATTATTTTGTACCTTATTTATGATAGAAAGGTAATGGGCTTGACCTCGAAAGACATCGTTCCTCTCAGCCGTGCTCGGGCACGGCTGACCGAGCTGGTCGAGGAAGTGCGTTCCGAGGGGCGCGAGAAGATCATCACCAAGAACGGAGAAAGCTGCGCCGCTCTGATCGACCCCGACCGGCTCGACCACTACCATCGACTCGAACGGGAGCACATCCACCTCACGCTTCTCGATGAGGCCCTCCGGGGTCTCGACGACCTGGAGCGGGGAAGAACGCTGAGCCTCGCGCAGCTCAAGTCGAAGCATGGCCGCTAAGCGGCCGCGCTTGACCGGGAACTTCTCCGCGAATCTCGATGACATCGAGGCCTTTCTCGGAGACGAAGGAGCTTCGTCATTCGCCAGGCTCCTCGAGAAGCTCGTAAACGACGCCGTCCCGCAGCTGTGCCGCTTCCCTCTTTCCGGCCGTTCCTTTCTCGAGCGCTCTATTCTTTCTACGCAGGCCCAGGCTCTGGCCGAGAGACTGAAGGACCGATTGCGCGAAGGCGACGACATCCGCGAGCTCATCGTGGACGACTACCTCGTGCTGTATCTCGTTCGCGGCAAGGACATCGTGTTCCTGTCCGTCAAACACCACCGCCAGCTCTCGTACGATCTCAAAGCGTTCTGGCGCTAGTTCCTCCGGACCGGGCCCAGGTACTTGTCGAGCCAGTCGAGGGTTTCTCGAATTTCCTCCTTGGGAGGCAAGCCAGCGTGCCCGACTTCGTAGATCACGTGTTTCTTGTCGTCGGGCGCCGTGCCGAGCAAATGGAATAGCGGGAGCTGCGAAGACTCGACCGGGAATAAGTACTCGTAACGGCCGTTCAACATGAGGACCGGAACGTTCACCCGTGGCGCGAAGTGGATCCCGTCCATCTCCGGGAGCTGGTACCGGATCCATAAGCCTCCCGACGACAGGATCGCTGCCTGGAGCCGGGTCTCGACTGCCAGCAAGACCGGCGCGATTCCTCCGCCCATGCTGAAACCTAGATACGCGAACTTCGCGCTGTCGATGTCCGTCCGGGTCTCGAGGTAGTCGAGGGTACGTCCCATATCTTTCGACCACTGGATCACATGGTCGCGCCAGACACCCGGCGGCTTGCCGCCGCCCACGAGGCCGTCGCGTCGCTCGTACGTGCCTTTGTAGATCGGCCACATCACGGCTCGCCCGCTCTTCAGCAAGAAGTCCATGCCCTCGTCTTCGATGAGCGTCGGAACGAGCCTCTCCTGAAACAGGCCGTAAACGCCTGGAAAGTATACGACCGTCTGGAAGGGCGGCGCCGCGTTCCTCGGAAGAAGCAAATGAGCGATTACCCGCTCGTTTCCGTAGGCGGCGTCGAAGCTCACTTTCTCCCGCGTCCAGTTCGCCGTCGTCTCGGTTTCCTCCACGCGCGCGTTCAGCTCGGTCTTGTCGTACGCGTACAGACCGCGGTAGGCCTCGAAGACCTCGTCGGATATCGGCTCTTCTTTCCAGAAGTCGCGGAAAGTGGCCTCGACTCTTGCAGCCGCGGCGGCGTGAGTGGGGGAGCCGAGTTTTACGCACCGAAATCCGAAGTTCGGCCGGCGATCCCAGGGGGACTGAGCGTCGACCTGAAGGAACATGTAGGCGGGCTCGCCGAATCCGCCGCCCATGATGAACCGCTTTCCATCCGACCCTTCGTTCCAGCACCACTCCTTCACGTTTCCCGCCATATCCGTCGTGCCGAAGCCGCTCAGGGTGCCCGTCCCTCCGACCGGTTGAGTCATTTCGCCACGGAAGTGGCTTTCGGAAGCGATGACCCCCGGGAACCATCGGACTTCCGAAGCCCAGGTCCAGTGATACGCAGTGGGAAGGCTCTTGCCGGCGAACTCGGCGTAGGCCGCCGCTTCGTACCAGCTCACTCCGGCGACGGGATGTTCTTCTCTACCCTCCGGGTAGCTTCCCACTTCCCAGGTCGCCGGCCCGGGCCGTCCCGTCGCATCCACGAAGAGAGCCATC